>JAEWCT010000340.1 GCA_023390485.1 Pseudomonadota bacterium | reverse complement strand
GTGCAGGATGCTGAACGCCTATTGGCGTCAGGCGCCGGCGCAAACCACCCCTCCCCGGCTTAAGCCCGGACGTGGCCGGGAACCTTTTATTGCGGCGGGCATCTAATCCGCGCACGTTCCGCCAACGAGGGTTTTGCGCATGTCTCAATCACAGTTGAATGTCGTGGCCCGACCGGCGGAGGCCGATCTTGTCAGCCGAGCGGCGGCAGGGGACGAGTCAGCCGTTCGTGCGATCATCCGCACCCATAATCGGCGCCTCTACCGTATCGCGCGCAGCATCGTGCGCGACGACAGTGAAGCTGAAGATGTGCTGCAGGAAGCGTATCTCCGCGCCTTCAAGGCGCTCGGCGAGTTTCGCCGCGAGTCGAGTCTTTCGACCTGGCTGACACGCATCGTATTCAACGAGGCCTTGCAGCGGCGACGGCGGCGCGTCGATCTGCCGACGGAGCCAAACGGCTTGCAGCAGGAGCTGCAGTCTCAAATCATTTCCTTTCCGTACTCCGGGACTTCACCTGCGGATCCCGAAAGCATGACGGTTCAAAGGGAGGTGATCGGCTTGCTCGAGCGTGCGATCGACAAGCTGCCCGAGGATTTTCGCGCAGTGCTCGTCGCGCGCGCGATCGAAGGCATGAGCGTCGAGGAGACGGCCGATCTGCTTGGCATCAAACCCGAGACTGTGAAGACACGGTTGCATCGCGCCCGCGGGTTGCTCCGAGAAGATCTCGCCGAATATTTGGGCTCCTTCCTGGATGACGTTTTCCGTTTCGACGGTGCGCGTTGCGATCGCGTAACCGATGCCGTGCTCGAGCGTCTGAAAAAGCCGGCCTGACGACGGGAACCTTTCCGAAAGACCGACATCCAATCTCACTGGTAGCGCGACGGGCCCGACGTGGTTCGCAATCAGGGAGAATTCAGGATGCTTCATTCTCACTCAAATATACTCGGCTTGGCAGCTGCATTGGCTTTTGCTTGTGCGGCGGGTCCGGCGAACGCCGGAGACAATCCGACCGATCCACAAATCGCACACATCGCGTACACGGCCGGGGCGATCGACATCGAAGCAGCGAAGCAAGCGCTGAAGATTTCGAAAGACGCCAATGTCCGTGCCTTCGCCGACGACATGGTGCGCGACCATCAGGCCGTAAACGACAAGGCTCTTGCGCTGGTCAAGAAGCTCAACGTCACTCCCGAAGACAACGACACAAGCAAGGCGTTGACGAAGCAGGCCGATGCGAAACGTGCGGAACTCTCCAAGCTGTCGGGCGCGGCTTTCGACAAGGCCTATGTCGACAACGAGGTCGCTTATCATAAGACCGTGGACAATGCGCTCGAGACGACGCTCATTCCGTCATCGTCGAATGGCGAACTCAAAGCACTGCTGCAGACGGGGCTCAAGATCTTCGAAGGGCATCTGCAGCACGCCGAGCATCTGGCGAGCGCGTTCAAATAGTGGAGCGCGCGATGCGGATGCGGTGGTGTTCCCCCGCGTTTGTGGCGCTCGCAATTTTCGCTGGCGCCGCAATAGCAGGTGCGGTCGTGCCGATAGCCATCACCGACCTTGTCTTTTCTCCCGCTGAAATCACGGTCAACGTGGGCGATAGCGTCAAATGGACGAATAACGACTTCGTCGACCACACGGCAACAGCCACCTATGGGGAATGGGATGTAGCAATTCCATCGGGAAAGTCTGCCATGCAGCAGATGGCGAAGGCCGGGACCATCACTTACTTTTGCCGAGTACACCCCGGCATGACCGGCAAGATCCATGTCGTGAATGACTAACCGGTTAGTGACGAGCAATCGCGCGGGCCCTTCGGGCATATCGCCCGGAGACGTGTTGCTAACTCCCGGGCTGCGCTCAGGCTTTTTCAACGGCGCTGACCGCCATTGATGCGTGCCGATGCAACGTTTAACGGCGGCAACCGAGTTTTCTGTCCCGCCCCTGACAGGCGCCGGGCTTTCGTAGTACGTTGACGGCGTAATTTGGCAAATGGACCAGGAACCGCCGTTGAGACGCAAGATTGCTGCCATCCTCGCAGCCGATATCGCAGGTTATAGTCGCTTGGTCGCCGAGGATGAAGAAGAGACGCTGCGCCGCCTTGCCGTCTATCGCGGCGTCTTCGAGGACTTCGTGTCCCGTGCGGGAGGCAGGGTCTTCAATACGGCCGGTGACGGATTTCTTGCGGAATTTCCCAGCGCTGTTGACGCCGTCCGTTGCGCGATCGACGCTCAGGAAAGTTTGAGGACGCGAAACCTTGCCTATCCGCCGAGCCGGCAGATGGCATTCCGCATGGGGCTGACGATCGGCGACGTCGTCGATCGCGACGGCGATCTTCTCGGCGACGGCGTCAATATCGCAGCCCGCCTCCAGACTCTCGCCGAGCCGGGCCGCATTTGCATATCCAAATCCGTCTACGATTCAGTGGCCAATAAGCTATCGGTGCAGTTCACTGACCTCGGCCCGCAGCAGGTGAAAAACATCCCGAGCCCGGTGCACGTCTTTGGCGTCGCGACCGGCGAGATCGCACCGCCCAAGCCCGCCAAGATCAAGCTTCCAGGCAAAGCGAATGCCGGACCCATCAAGACCGCCGCCGCAATAGCGGGCGCGTTGCTGGCCGGTGCGGTGCTTGCGATGCTGGCAAAAACCATCGTCGAGCCGGCGAAGACGACAAGCGGAGAAGCGGCAACGAAGCCCGCGGTTGCTGCCGTTTCTCAGCCCGATGATGCTTCGAAGGCACGTTCCGGGTCGCAGATCGAGGCGAAAGCTCCGGCTGCGGAACCCGCCGTGGGGCCTTGCTATACCCCGGCGCCGACGTCTCCGCCTCAGACTGACATAGCCGCCAACAATCCGAAGCCCGTGACGGCCAATCAGAGCGACGACGTGGCCTCGATGGGCCGAATGCGGCCTCGCTGGTGGAGCGAATGCAAGGGTGACGATCGTGCGGCTGCGATACTCGCCTGCCGCCGGCTCATCGATAACGGCGGGATCGAAGGGACGGATCTGGCGCTTGCATACGAAAAGCTCGCATACGCGCAGCGGCAGGGCGGACAGCTCGAC
>JAEWCT010000317.1 GCA_023390485.1 Pseudomonadota bacterium | reverse complement strand
GCCGACCGTCATCAATGGCGAGAAGCGCGTCGCAGCGCTGTCCGAGAACAAGGCGACCGACGCGTCTCCTGACGTTCCGCCCGCGCGGACAGCACCGGTCGCCGAAAAGGCGCCCCCGGCCGATAAGCCCGCGGCGCCCGAAGACAAAGTCGCTGTTTCGGTCCCGGCTTCGGTCGCGGACTCTGCGGCCAACACCGGCAAGCTGCGGTGGCCGACGAGCGGCAAGATCGTTGCAGGCTTTGGCGGCCGTCCCGACGGAACGCACAACGACGGCATCAATCTCCAGGTGCCGCTCGGAACCGAGGTCCACGCCGCGGAGTCGGGCGTCGTCGCCTACGCGGGCAGCGAACTCAAAGGCTATGGCAACCTCGTGCTGCTTCGCCACGATAACGGCTGGGTCACCGCCTACGCGCACAATGACGAATTGCTCGTGAAGCGCGGCGACAAGGTCAAACGCGGACAGGTCATCGCCAAGGCCGGCAAAACTGGCTCCGTTGATCAGCCGCAAGTCCACTTCGAATTGCGCCAAGGCTCGAAACCGGTCGATCCGATGCCGTATCTCGAAAAGCTTTGACGCTGACCTCTAGCGCGGGGCAACGCGCTGGCACTGAGGGAAGACTGGGGGCCGGGTCCATGGATCCGGCTCTCTTTTTGTTTTCGTCATCCTCGGCCAAGCGCAGCAACGAAAGAATCTCCCTCTCCCCCTATCTGCACTTGAGGGGGAGAGGATCGGGGTGAGGGGCGGCCACATACACCGACGTTGTTGCAGCCCCTCACCCTAACCCACTCCCCGTAAGGACGGGGAGAGGGAACGAAAGTCGTTAGACCCTATCCGTCGAAATCCCCGTGCGACCCGCCAGATCCTGCACGTATTGCCACGCGACGCGGCCCGACCGCGCACCGCGCGTCGTCGCCCATTCGAGAGCATCGCGCTGTAATTCGTCCGCGTCGACTTTGATGCCGAAGTGCTCGACATAGGCTTGAACCATCGCGAGATAATCGTCCTGGCTCGCGTTGTGAAAACCGAGCCAGAGACCGAAACGGTCCGAGAGCGACACTTTCTCTTCGGTCGCTTCGCCGGGGTTGATGGCCGTGGCCCGCTCGTTGTCGATCATGTCGCGCGGCATGAGGTGACGGCGGTTGGATGTCGCGTAGAAGATCACGTTCTTGGGACGGCCCTCGATACCGCCGTCGAGCACGGCCTTCAGCGATTTGTAGCTCGTGTCGTCGTGATCGAAGGAAAGATCGTCGCTGAAGACGATGAAGCGGAAGGGCGCGGCTTTAAGGATGGCCAGGCACTTCGGCAGGGATCCGATATCCTCGCGGTGGATCTCGATGAGCTTCAATCCGCCGCTGAGGCTCAATGCATCGGCGTGCGCCGCTTTGACGAGGCTCGATTTGCCCATCCCGCGGGCGCCCCAAAGGAGCGCGTTGTTGGCCGGAAGGCCGGCCGCGAAGCGCCGCGTGTTGTCGAGCAGAATGCCCGCAGTCCGGTCGATGCCCTTGAGAAGCTTCAACGGCACCCGGCTAACCTCGGGAACGGGCTCGAAACTCGCCGTATCGGCTTGCCACACGAACGCGTCGGCGTCGGTGAAATTGGCGGTCCGGCGCGGGGCGGGGCTCAAGCGCTCGAGAGCGTCGGCGATCCGTTCCAGGAGAGGGCGATTGGCATCTGCGTCTGTCATTAAGGATTTCCAGAAGGCTGAAGGCCCGGCGCGCTATCCGCCGGAAAAAGCGTGTTTAATCGTTGCCCGATCCAGTGCCAACGGCCTTTCATGGGCCTATGCGAGGTTGCAAAAGGGTTTCGGACCACTATAGTCCGCCCGAATTTGAGGGGGCTCATCCCTCCGGCCCATTGGGATCCGGGGCGGTAGTGCTTATTTCAACCGCATCCGGAGGACCATTCTTTCCAATGTTTACGACTTCCGCATTCGCGCAGACCGCCGCCGCCAGCCCGATGGACCCACTGGGCGGCCTTCTGATCCCGATGCTGGCGATGCTGGCGATCTTCTACTTTCTGCTGATCCGTCCGCAGTCGCAGCGCGCGAAGCAGCTTCGCGAGCGGTTGAACGCCGTCCGCCGCGGCGACACCGTCGTCACATCCGGGGGCATGGTTGGCAAGGTTACCAAGGCTTCCGACACGAGCGACGAAATCGAGGTCGAACTCGCTGACAATTTGAAGGTCCGCATCGTCAAGGGCACCCTTCTGGAAGTCCGCACGAAGGGCGAACCTGTCAAAGACGCAACGTGATTGAACGTCTTCATCGTGCGAGAACGTAGCTGCGCCAGATGCGTAAGTTCTGATCCGCGCATCTCCTAATGTCTGAGACCCTGTTCCGATGCTGCAATTCACACGCACGAAAATCATTCTAATCATTTTGACCTGTCTCGCAGGTTTCGCAGTCGCGATGCCGAATTTCTTCGCGAAGGACACGGTCGCATCGTGGCCGTCCTTCATGCCGAGGAAGCAGCTGCCTTTGGGTCTCGACCTTCAGGGCGGCGCGCATCTTCTACTCGCGATGGATCAGGACGAGATCAAGAAGGATTGGATGAACAACCTGCGCGATGAATCGCGCAAGCTTCTCCGTGATGCAAAAATCGGCTTCACCGGAATCGGCATCCAAGGCACGCAGCTCGTCGTCAAGCTCGCCAAGCCCGAGGAACGGGACGCGGCGATCAAGCAATTGGACAAGGCCAGGCAATCGATTGGCAGCGCGGTGCTCGGCACCGGCGGTTACGATATCTCCGTCACGGCCGGCACTGACGATGGCACTATCATCGTAAAGCCGACAGAGCCGGGGCTCCGTGCGCGTATCTCCAACGCCGCCGCGGCCTCGATCGAAACGATCAACCGCCGCGTCAATAATCTCGGCACTTCGGAATCGACGATCGTGCGGCAGGGCACGGACCGCATCCTGATTCAGTTCCCGGGCCTCAAAGATACTAAGGACCTGAAGGCGCTCATCGGCGAAACCGCCAAGCTGACTTTCCATGAAGTCCACCCCTCGCTCAGCGCCGAGGAGGCCAAGCAGACGAGCATTCCGCCCGGCTACAAGATCTACCCCGGTGACAGAAGCGAAGGTCCCGCAGAATATCTGCTGCGCGAGCAGCCTGTCGTTCAGGGCGACGACCTCGCCGATGCCCAGCCGGGCTTCGACAACCGCACCAACGAAGCGGTCATCAACTTCCGCTTCAATCAAAGCGGCGCGCGCAAGTTCGGCAATTTCACAAAGGATAATGTCGGCAAGCCATTTGCGATCGTGCTCGACAACAAGGTGCTATCGGCGCCGGTTATCCGCGAGCCGATCCTCGGTGGTTCCGGCCAGATTTCCGGCAGCTTCAACGTGGAAAGCTCGAACCGCCTCGCCGTTCAGCTCCGTTCCGGCTCGCTGCCTGCGAAGTTGACGATTGTCGAAGAGCGAACCGTCGGTCCCTCGCTCGGCGCCGACTCGATCGCCGACGGCAAGCGCGCCGGTATCATCGGCGGTATCGCGGTCATCCTTCTGACGGTCCTCGCCTACGGGACGTTTGGCATCTTCGCATGCGTGGGTCTGCTCGTGCACTTGATCTTGACGCTCGCGCTCATGACGCTCATCGGCTCGACGCTGACGCTGCCGGGCATCGCGGGCTTGGTCTTGGGCGTCGCCATGGCCGTCGACGCCAACGTTCTGATCTACGAGCGTATTCGTGAAGAATTGCGGGCGGGCAAAACGGCAATCGCCGGCATCGACGCGGGATTCCAGCGCGCCTTCGTGACCATCGCCGACAGTCAGCTGACGACGCTGGCTTGCGCGCTCATCATGTTCTGGCTGGGCTCGGGTCCGATCCGCGGCTTCGCCGTGACGCTGACCATCGGCATTCTGACGTCGATCTTCGCGTCCGTGACGGTCGTCAGGCTGCTCATCTCGTTCTGGCTCAAGGCTCAGCCGAAGGGCCGCATCCAAACCGTGCCGGTCTAGGAGACCACTTCCGTGTTGATGAAACTTATACCGGTCTTCAAGGGCTTCGACTTCTTCCCGCACGACCTGAACTTGCCCTTCATGAAGTTCAAGGGGCCGGCACTCATCGCATCTCTTGTCGCGATGGCTATATCCATCGCGCTCTGCGCGACGCTCGGCCTGAACTACGGCGTCGACTTCAAGGGGGGATCGCTGATCGAACTGCAGACCAAGAGCGGCAATGCCGACATCTCGTCGCTGCGTGAGAAGCTCAACGCTCTGGGTCTCGGTAACGTGCAGATTCAGGAATTCGGCACACCGAACGACGTGCTTGTGCGGCTCGAGGAGCAGCCAGGCGGGGAAGCCGCTCAACAGCCCGCCGTTCAGAAGGTGATTGACGCAACGAGCGCCGACTTTGTGCAGCGTCGTGTCGAAGTGGTCGGCCCGGCCGTGTCGAGCGAATTGCGTACGACAGGCTTTATCGCCGTCGCCGCCGGTATTTTGGCGATTGTCGCTTACGTCTGGTTCCGCTTCGAATGGCAGTTCGCTCTCGGCGCCGTCGTGGCGTTGACCCACGACGTCTTGTTGACCGCAGGCATCTTCTCGCTGTTCCGGCTCGAATTTGATCTCTCGACCGTCGCCGCGCTTCTGACCATTCTCGGATACTCCGTGAACGACACCGTCGTCGTGTCGGACCGAATTCGTGAGAACCTCCGCAAGTTCAAGAAAATGGAGCTGAACCAGCTCCTGAACTTGTCGATCAACGAAACGCTGTCGCGCACCATCCTGACCGGTATCACTGCGATCGCGGTGCTGGTCTCGCTTTACATCTTCGGCGGCGAAGTCATTCGCAGCTTCAACCTCGCTATGCTTTTGGGCGTGGTGATCGGCACCTACTCGTCGATCTTCATCGCCGCCCCGCTGTTGGGCTACCTCGGCGTCAAGCGGGATTGGAGCGACGCTGCTGCGAAGGCAGTTGCCGCGACCAAGACGAGCCGCGCCAAGGCCTGATAGGCGGCGCGAACCAGGAACGCCGCCGTTATGACGCCCGAGGTCGCCCGCTACCCCTATGAAACGGCGATCACGGCCTACGGTAATGGCGGCTTCCGTTTCGCGGAGATGAGCCATCGCGGCTCGATCATCTGCGTGCCGAGCGGCGTCTATGCCTGGACCGCGACGAGCGCCGAAGCGCTGGACGACAAAGACATCGACTTTATTCTGAACCGCCTCGAGCCTCCGATCACGGTTCTGCTTGGTACCGGCGAGAAGCAGCTTTGGCCGTCGTCCGAGGTCTATTCCGCATTCGCGAAAGCCGGCGTCGGCCTCGAGCCGATGTCGACAGGAGCCGCGGCCCGCACGTACAACATCCTCATCGCAGAGAAGCGAACGATCGCAGCGGCGCTGATCGCAGTTCCGTAACCTCCATTCCGCGAGTGACGTGTGAGCAACTCCGATACGCGAGCGATCGACTTCGATGCGGTGCGCCTCGCCGCGCGAACGCACGCGCCTGATCGTTTCTACGCCGCGCTCTTCGCACCCCACGAGGCACGCGAAGATCTCATCGCGCTCGCGGCGTTCACCGGCGAGATCGAACGCATATCGCGTCTCGTCAGCGAGGCCGCTCTCGGCGAAATTCGCGTGGCGTGGTGGCGAGACGCTTTTTTGAGCCGGGGCGAAAGCGGACAATCCGGCAATCCTGTGCTCGATGCCTTCGCCGAGGTGATCCGCCGCCGCGCGTTGTCCCTTGGCACTATCGAGGATTATCTCGCGGCCCATGCGGACGCTCTTTATGGCGAGCCGCCAGCGGACGACGCCGCCCTCGCCAAATCCATGCGCATCATCGACGGCATGCCGTTCATCTTTGCGGCGGCGATCATCGGCGTCGCTCTCGATGAGCCGCTGATCGGCGCGGCGTCTCGGGCTTCCGGCTTCGCCCGCATCGGCCTTGAACTACCATATGCTCTGATGAGACACCGCGCACTGCTGCCGATGGCGCGCTCTCCAAACCCTTTCGGACCCGATGAGCCGCAGGATTGGCGTCCACAAACGGCATGGCTCGTAAGCGAAGGACGCAAAGCGCTCGCCGAAGTCCGCCGCCAGCTGAAAGGAAAATCCAAAGCCGCTACAACGGCTTTATTGCCGCTTGCCCTCGTGGAGCCCTATTTTCGCGCTTTGCAGAACTCTCGACACGAGCCGGCGCGCGACATCTTGGAAATCGCGCCTGTCGCTCGACTGTGGCGTATTGCACGCGCGCATTGGTCAGGTCGCGTCTGACGGCCAAGCGAAGAGGGCAGATGGGGTTCATCTCAAGACGTGGGCTGCGGGCACTCGCAGCCGGGCTGGTCTTTTCGCTTTTGTGGACGGCCGGAAGCGTCATTGCGCCGGAGCGCGCCGAAGCCGGCTCGCCGGTCATCACCTGGCGGCTTGAAAACCCGTTCCGCTTCTTCACCGACCCCCATGATACGGAAGCCCACCGCGCCACCTATCGCGCCTTAGGCCCAACGGAGCGAGCCACTCCGGTCTTGTCCAGCGAGCACGCACTGCAAAGCGGCGATCGCGATGGCTGGGCCGAATCGATGTTCCGCAAGACGTGCTGGAACAACAATCGCTTCAAATGCGATGCTTACGACGACTACATCAATCCTTCGAACCACGCCGTCATCGTCCAGATGACGGGCGTAGACGATGCGTCCACGCTCTCGTGCCGATGGTTGACGGCGCCGCGTGGCGACGCCAAGAATCCTCGCGGCGATGCCATCACTCAACCGTGCAATGAACCGGCGCGCTTCGTCGTTCCGTACCCTGGCGGCATGATGGTCACCGTTGAGATCGGCGGCCGCGAAATTGCGAAGCAGCTGATCAAGGTTCGCGACATTCTGATAGCGGGCATGGGAGACAGCTTTGCTTCCGGCGAAGGCAATCCCGATCGCGCCGTCCGTTTTTCGCGCGAACGCGCGTCCGACTACAGCACTGTCGGATTTTATAGTGGACTGACCGGATATCCCTCGCGCATCGGCCCATGGCGTGATCTCGGCGACAAGGCCTTCATCAAGGAGAATGCGCTCTGGCTCGATCAAGCCTGCCATCGCTCGCTCTATTCCGAGCAGCTCCGGACAGCGTTGCAACTCGCCATCGAAGATCCGCACCGCGCCGTGACGTTCGTCGGGGTATCGTGTGCGGGCGCCGAAATCACCGACGGACTGTTTCTGCGCTACAAGGGCAACGAATGGGTGCCGAACCCGCCGCGCCTTTCTCAGATATCGGCGGTCGCCGAAGCGCAGTGCGGAAACAACCAGACGCAGACTCTCGATCTGCCTGAAGCCTATCATATGAACGGGACCATTCCCGAGCTGCAGAACATCATCCTCCGCAAGTGCCCGCAGGATGACGCGCGCAAAATCGATCTCGTCTTGCTCTCCATCGGCGGCAACGACATCGGCTTCTCGCGGCTTTTGGCGAATGCCGTCCTCTCCAACGAATCCCTGCTGCGCGAGCTTGGCGGCTGGCTCGGTCAAGTGCACGGCGAGGCGGAGGCGTCCGCCGAGCTCAGTACGTTGGGCGCGCGCTATAAGTCGCTCAATCGCGCCATTCACAGCATCCTCTACGTGCCGTGGCAGGAGAGCGACCGCATTTTGCTCGTCGCCTATCCGGGCCTCGCCCTCGAAGGTGACGGTAGTCAGATGTGCGGCAGCGGCAACTCCGGCATGGAAGTCGTGCCCGACTTCCAATTGGACCGGACCAAATTGAAGCTCGGCACTTGGTTTGCCGACAAGCTGCATCGGCTCATGCGCGACAACGCCTTCGAGTTCGGCTGGACATTCGTCGAAACGCACCGCCGCGCCTTCATCGGCCGCGGCATATGCGCGGGCTTGAGCGTCGAAGGCGTGAGCGAGGTCGACGACCTCCGGCTTCCGCGCAAGGTCGACGGCGCATGGACGCCCTATAACCCGGCCGATTATCAGCCCTATGCCGCACGTCAGCGCTGGTTCCGGACTCCGAACGATGCGTTCATGACGGGCAATTTCCACGTCGCCGCCGGTTTGCTGACGAAAGTTCTGCGCATCGAGCCTTTCGCGCCGTTCCAGCTTATCCTGGCATCGACGTACTCGGGTGCCTTCCATCCGACTGCCGAAGGCCAAGCCGCAATCGCCGATGCCGTCGTCGACAAAGCGCGCGGCGTGCTGGCGAAATACGGTGCGGGGCCGGATGCCGACCCGGCAGGCTACACCGTGCCGTCACCTGAGGATGTGCCCGCACCCGCCGTCGCCGAGCCCAACGCGCAAATTCCCGACATCAATTCGGTGTTGGCCAAGCAGCCCGCCATAGGCAACGGCGCGACGAGCGCATTGCCGGCGAAACCTTCAGGCCCACTCAACGCCCTGCCTGCTGCAGGACCTGCGGACCCCGATGATGCGGACGCGCCTTCCGGCGGTCCGACCGTGGGCGTAACGTCCGGCCCGGAAGACCAGACGCCTTCGGAAGCCGTCGTCGGACGGCCCCCGACCGAGACGGCAGTCGTTCCGGCGTCGTCTCCACCGCCGCCCGCGCCAGCGGGTACGCCCATCGAGATCCGCCCGCTCAATCGCGCCGCACCGCAGGCGGCATCGGAACCTGCGCCAGCATCCACGCCGCCAGCTGACGAGCCGTTCACGCCGAAACCATTTGCACCGGCTTCGGGCGGCACGACCGGCGCACAATAAGACCTAGGCGGATCGTTTCGCCGGCGCGGCTTCGCCGAGCCAGCCCGCGAGATCTGCGAGCGCGCGGCGCGACATCACCCGCTTCTTTTCCCGCCCGCGCTCCGGCCCCTTGAGCCGCTGGCCGCTCTGATCGTGCGTCGGGTTGACGTCGAGATCTGGAAGCAAACCGTAGTTGATGTTCATCGGTTGGAATGAGCGCGCAGCGCCGCGCTCGGCATCGTCGCTGACGATGTGTCCACCGGTGATGTGATTGAGGAGGGCGCCGAGCGCCGTCGTCGCGGGTGGCGCAACTGAAGCGGCATCCATCGCATCTGCTGCCGCAAAGCGCCCGGCAAGCAGGCCGATTGAGGCGCTCTCGATATAACCCTCGACGCCGGTAATCTGCCCCGCAAAGCGCAGGCGCGGCATCGCCTTGAGCCGCAGCGAACGATCGAGCAGCTTCGGCGAATCGAGATACGTATTGCGATGCAGGCCACCGAGCCGCGCAAATTCTGCGTTCTGCAAACCCGGGATCATCCGGAAGACGCGCACCTGCTCGGCGTGCTTGAGCTTCGTCTGGAAGCCGACCATGTTCCAGAGCGTGCCGAGGGCGTTGTCCTGCCGTAGCTGAACGACCGCATGTGGCCAGCGCCCCGTGCGCGGATCGTCGAGCCCGACCGGCTTCATCGGCCCGTACCGAAGCGTCTCGCGACCGCGCTCCGCCATGACCTCGACCGGCAAACAGCCATCGAAATAGGGTGTCGACGCTTCCCATTCCTTAAATGACGTCTTCTCGCCCGCAAGCAGCGCGTCGACGAACGCCTCGTATTCGTCTTTCGACATTGGGCAATTGAGATAATCGGCGCCGGTACCGGCAGGCCCCGCCTTGTCGTAACGCGACTGGAACCACGCGATCGTCGTGTCGATGGAATCGCGATGGATGACGGGCGCAATCGCATCGAAGAACGCGAGCGAGTCTTCACCCGTCAGCGTCGCGAGCGCCGCGCTCAAGGCCGGTGATGTCAGCGGCCCCGTCGCGACGATGACGTTCGCCCAATCTGCGGGAGGCAGGCCGTCGAGTTCGCCGCGCACGATCGTGATCAGAGGATTTGCCGATAAACGTGCCGTCACTTCCGCGGAGAAAGCATCGCGATCGACGGCGAGAGCGCCGCCCGCGGGTAGCTTGTGCCTATCCGCAGCCGCCATGATGAGCGAACCCGCGCGGCGAAGTTCCTCATGCAGCAAGCCGACGGCGTTGTTCTCCCAATCGTCCGAACGGAATGAGTTGGAGCAGACGAGCTCGGCGAAGCCATCGGTCTTATGCGCTTCCGTGGAGCGAACCGGCCGCATCTCGTGCAGCACGACGGGCGTGCCCGTTGCCGCGATTTGGTATGCCGCCTCCGAGCCCGCGAGCCCGGCGCCAATGACGTGTACGGCGGATGTCTTGAGCGTATGCACGGCGGCTCCACAGCCTGGGAACGAAGTTCCAGTGAGAATTTGAAGCGAATTGGCCCACTGCCGATCGGCGATGCGCACGCGGTCAGCGGCCTATCGGCTGCTATTTAAGCGGGGCGGCAGGGGCTTGCAACGAGTTATGCCGCTGCCGCTGTTTTCGCGCGCGATTGCGTGCCTGCGACGAACGCGGAGGATGATTCTAACCCGCGAAATAATCCCACGTCAGCTTCGCGTTGAGCGCGATGATCGTCACCGCGATGAGGGCCGCCACCGCCGTCAGCCAGCGCGGCGAGACGAGATCGCCAAGCTTTTTGCGGCTCGCCGTGAACTGCACGAGCGGCACGATTGCGAAGGGAAGCTGCAAGCTCAGTACGACTTGCGAAAGGATCAACAGCTTCGCCGTTTCCGCCTCACCGAAGAGGAGGGTGACGCCAGCCGCCGGCAGGAGCGCGACGGAGCGTGTAATGAGCCGCCGCTGCCAGGCTGGCAGCCTGATGTGCAGAAAGCCTTCCATTACAGCCTGGCCAGCGAGCGTCGCCGTAACGGTCGAGTTCATGCCGCAGCACAGAAGCGCGATGCCGAAAAGCGTCGGCGCAATCGCCGATCCAAGCAGCGGATGCAGCAGAGACTGCGCTTGTCCGAGTTCCACCACCTCCGTGTTTCCCGATTTATAGAACGTGGCGGCGGCGAGGATAAGGATCGAAGCATTGATCAGCAGCGCGAAGCACAAGGCGATCGTCGAGTCGATCGTCGCGAATTTCAAAGCCTCTCGCTTCTCTTTCGTCGACGTCCCGAAAGCGCGCGTCTGCACGATTGCCGAATGCAGGTAGAGATTGTGCGGCATCACGGTCGCGCCAATGATGCCGAGCGCCAAATAGAGCATAGCGGGATTGCGCACGATGTCCGTCGTCGGCGCGAAGCCGCGAATGACGGCGCCCCATTCCGGATCGGCAAGCGCGATCTGAACGGAAAAGCAAATGGCAATGACGCCAAGCATGGCGATGATGAAAGCCTCAAGGTATCGGAATCCGAGCCGCTGCAAAAGCAGCACGACGAAGACGTCGAGAGCCGTCAGCAGAACGCCGATCTCGAGCGGAACGCCGAACAGAAGATTGAGGCCGATGGCCGTGCCGATGACTTCCGCCACGTCCGTCGCGATGATCGCAATTTCAGCGAGAAGCCAGAGCGGGAAGGCCGCCCATTTGGGATAGCCGTCCCGGCAGGCCTGCGCCAGATCGCGTCCCGAGCCGATGGCGAGACGCGCGCAGAGCGATTGCAGAATGATCGCCATGACGTTCGAGAGGAGCGCGACGAACAGCAGCGCGTAACCGAATTTCGATCCGCCGGCGATCGACGTCGCCCAATTGCCGGGATCCATATAGCCGACCGCGACGAGGTAGCCGGGGCCGAAAAACGCAGCGAGACGTCGCCAGTAACTCGTATGGTCCTGAACCCGAACGGTCCGGAAGACTTCGCCAAGCGAGCGTTCCTCCACGGGTTTCCGCCAGCTTCCGTCGGCTGCTCCGGCAGCTTCGGCGGGAGGGGCTACCGTCCCCGTTCGGGCATCCATAAGGTCACCTTCTGCAAATGACAATCATTCGCAACTAGAGTGCTTGAGAAGTGGGTGCGCGTCAAGAACGGGGGTGCTCCGCTTGCTGTGACAAATGTGGTTACCGCCGAAATTAGGATAAATCGCGAGATCCGGGGGAAAGCCGCGGCATCACCGGGCTGCCGCGATCTAGCCAACGCCGTGCCGCCGTGGTCCATCATAAGCCGCATGAAGCAGCAATTCCGGCGGTGATGCCCCGAAATGTGGTCCCCCTATAAAAACCGTCTGAAACGCGACCTCGAGCGCTGGCAGTCCAATGGATGGGTGAGCGGCGAGGGCCGTACAGCGATCCTGGCCGACGTCGAGAGCAGCGGTCGCGAAGTGGGGCTCGCCCCGGCGCTCGGAATTCTCGCCAGTATCCTCTTCGGGTTCGCCGCGATTTCGTTCGTTGCCGCGCACTGGGAGGACATGCCACGGCTGGGGCGCCTCCTGTTGCTACTCGCCACCATCTGGGCGGGCTACGGCACGGCCGGCTGGCTTGTGGCGCGCGGGCACCCTCTGTTTGCAGATGCCGCGATACTGTTCTCAGCCGGAATGTTCGGCGCGAGCATCATGCTGATCAGCCAGATGTACAACATCGGCGGCAACCCGTCGGACGGCGTTCTGATGTGGTGGATCGGGACGCTCTTCGCCGGGGCGATGCTGCGATCCAATCCGGCGCTCGCGCTCGCGATGGTTCTCGTCTGCGTCTGGTCGTTCTTCGAAACGTCAGAGAAGAACGGTGTCCACTGGGCATTCCTTATCGGTTGGGCGCTCGTCACGGCCGCCTTCATTTGGCAACGCTGGCGTCCCGGTCTTCATCTCTCCGCGCTCGCATTGTCGATGTTCGTGATTTCGCTCGGCTATCAGCTGAGCGGCGGACACCAGCACGGCCTCGTTGCCGTAATCGGCGCTCTCACAGCCGTGGCCGCCGTCGCGATGGAAAAGCTGCAACCGGATCTCGATGCAAAGCTCGATCACATCGCCGCCCCGCTCTTTGCGTACGCACTTGCCGTGGCCTTCGCCGGACTTTTCGCGCGGCAATTTCTGGTAGTGCCGCCGCTCGGCGATCTTATCGCCCTGGCCGTGGTAGCGCTCGCACTGATCCTCGCCGCTATCGCCTACGCTTTGTCGACCGGGAACCGCGGCGCGCTTTGGATCGGCTACATCGGCTTCTCGGCCGAGATCCTCACTCTTTACGGCGTTACGGTCGGTTCCATTCTAGGAACATCGCTGTTCTTCCTGGTTGCGGCGATCATCGTTTCATTCCTTGCGTACGTGGCATTGCGCTTGGCCAGGCAGAGCGCAGGCACAGGACGTCCGGCATGATCAGCAACTCTAAATGGGTCTGGCCGCTGCTCGCGGTCGTGGCGGTCGTCCAATCGGCGGCGCTCTTCAACATGGTCTTCGCCCGCGATCGCCTACTGAAATCGGGCCAGGAGATCACGCTGGCCGTCAAGCCGCTCGATCCGCGCGACATCTTTCGCGGCGATTACGTGACGCTCGGCTACGATATCAGCACGCTCACGAAGTCGACCACGGAAACGGACCCCGACTTCACCGGCTTTTTGGTTGGCGGACCGGTTTACGTCACGCTCGCCTCAGGCTCGGACGGCAAGTGGGCCGAGACGCATGTCGGCAGCCAATACCCATCCAAAGTCGCGCCCGGAGAGGCCGTGGTCAAGGGACGCGTGACGTCGGTCTGGCAGGACGGGAACACCGCATTAACACGCGTAATCGTCCGCTACGGCATCGAAAACTACTTCGTTCCCGAAGGCACGGGCCGTGCCCTGGAGGACAAGGTCAGGTCGCATGAGGTCAAGGCGATCGTCGCGGTTGCCGCCGACGGTACGACGGCCCTCAAAGGCCTGATCGTCGACGGTGAGCGGCACGAGGACCCACCGCTTCTTTGAGGCTTCAGGCGGGGCCGGTCACCTGCTATGAGGCGGCCGGATAAAAACCGGAAATGGAGACCTCAAGTGACCGTCACCCGCTACGAAACTTCACCCGTCTATTCGAAGGTCACAGAGGCCAACGGCTTCGTGTTTACCGCAGGCGTCATCCCGACGGATCTTTCCAAGGACGTCGAAGGCCAGACCGCGGAAGTGCTGACCGAGATCGACCGCCTTTTGGCGCTCGCCGGCACCGACAAGACGAAAGTTCTGCAGGCGACCGTCTGGCTCAACGACATCCGCCACCGCGACGGCATGAACAAAGCCTGGAGCGCATGGCTGGACGGCAAGGGCGCACCGGCACGCGCTTGCGTCGAAGCCAAGGTCATCGATCCGAGGATGCTCGTCGAGATCTCGGTCGTCGCCGTCAAGTAAACTCGACGTCCAGATTCGAAATTGCCGAAGCGCGATTGAAGTTTGCGCTTCAGCAACATCTGTGCCCCGATTACCTC
>JAEWCT010000270.1 GCA_023390485.1 Pseudomonadota bacterium | reverse complement strand
GCACGGCGGCGGGGCGTTCGACCCCGCGACCGGCAAGTTCCTGTCCAAAGGCGGCGGCCCCGCCTGGACGAAGGTGTTCGGCGACGAGATGGTGCGGATCGGCCGCGACCGCCGCGACGTCGTCGCCATCACCGCCGCGATGCTCATCCCGGTGGGCCTCGATGGGTTCGCCGCCGCCTACCCCGACCGCGTCTTCGACGTCGGTATCGCCGAGCAGCACGCCGTGACGTTCGCCGCGGGTCTCGCAACCGAGGGCTATAAGCCCTTTGCAACGATTTACTCGACGTTCCTGCAGCGTGCTTACGATCAGGTCGTTCACGACGTCGCGATTCAAAGCCTGCCGGTTCGGTTCGCGATCGACAGGGCAGGTCTTGTCGGCGCCGACGGCGCAACGCACGCAGGATCGTTCGACGTAACGTACCTCGCCTGCCTTCCGAACTTTGTCGTGATGGCCGCTGCCGATGAAGCCGAACTCGTCCACATGGTCGCGACGCAAGCGCAAATCGACGACCTGCCGAGCGCTCTACGCTATCCGCGCGGCGAGGGCGTCGGCGTCGACCTGCCCGAAGAAGGAATTCCGCTCGAAATCGGCAAGGGCCGCGTCGTCCGCCAGGGTTCCAAGATCGCGCTTCTCTCGCTCGGGACGCGTCTCGCCGAATGTCTGAAAGCTGCCGACCAACTCGCCGCCGCAGGGCTATCGACGACGGTCGCTGACGCGCGTTTCGCAAAGCCGCTCGATACGGCGATGATCCGCGATCTGGCCGCCAATCACGAGGTCCTTGTAACCGTCGAAGAAGGGTCCATCGGCGGCTTCGGCAGTCATGTGCTGCAGTTCTTGACAGACGAAGGCTTGCTCGATGGCGGCCTGCGAGTGCGCTCGAAAGTTCTGCCGGACGATTTCATCGATCACGGCAAGCCGGAAGCCATGTACGAAGAAGCTCGCCTAAATGCGTCGGGAATCGTCGAGACGGTTTTCGCCGCGCTCGGCCGCGCCGCGGCAGTGGGGGAACGCGCCTAGAAGTAGAAGCGAGCCGCGAAGGCTCTGGGACCCGGAGGGAATGAAATGCATCCGATCGTGAGCCTCGCCGCGCGAATACTCCTCTCGGCAATCTTCGTTACCGCGGGCATCAGCAAGATTTCGGGATACGAGGGCACCCAGGCCTACATGGCGTCTCACGGGCTGCCCGGCGGCCTTCTTCCTCTCGTCATCGCTCTTGAGGTGATCGGCGGTCTCGCAGTGCTCTTGGGTGTTTTCTCGCGTTGGGCGGGGCTTGCGCTCGCGGCGTTCTGCTTGGCGAGCGCCGCAATCTTTCACTTCAACTTCGCCGATCAGGCCCAGGCGACGAACTTCATGAAGAACGTCTGCATGGCCGGCGGCTTCCTCCTGCTCTTCGCGAACGGCTCAGGCCGTTACGCGCTGAGGCCCGACTGAAAGCCGGGCCTCGCGGCGGACCTTATTCTACAGTGATCGTCACGACGTCCGACTTCACTGGCGGATCGTGTGGAATGTGGTTCTTGTCGCCGAGCAAGAGCTGCAGCGTATGTTTCCCGGGCTTCAGTTCGACGGATGCTTCCGTCTGACCCTTGCCGTAGTGAACGTGGACCTCGTCTTTCGGAATGGCCTCGCCGAGAACGGGCATCGCCGTATCGATCAAGAGGTGATGGTGCCCCGTATTCGGCGTTTCCGAACCGGCTGGAGCAACCTCCATGCCCTCGATGCCGAATTTTATGGTAACCGGGCTCGAAACGGTCGCGCCGTCCTTCGGCTCAATGATAAAGACTTTCGCACCCGCGGGAGACGGTGTCCGTCCGCTGTCGGCTAAGGCAGCGACCGGCAGCGTCAGCGCGACGAGCGCCGCGGCGAATATGGCAGGTTTCATGTATGTGCTCTCCATCTAGACCCGTCACAGAGATGGGGCGGATGCCGGGCAACGTCAATCAGGTCGGCGAAGGAACATGCGGTTGGATCAGATGCTCGTTACGCGCGGACTGGCGCCGTCGCGCGCCCGCGCCCAGGATCTGATCCGGCGGGGCTTCGTGCGAATCGGCGGCAACGTTTGCGATAAGCCTGCGCAGGACGTGAAAGAGTTTTTGGCGATCGAGATTTCTTCCGAAGCTCCGGCCTATGTTTCGCGCGGCGCCGAAAAGCTTGCAGCCGCCCTCGCGCACTTCGGCTTCGATCCCTCGAACAAAGTTTGCCTCGACATCGGCGCCTCGACGGGAGGCTTCACCGAGGTTCTGCTGGAAAATGGCGCCGCCCGTGTTTACGCGGTCGATGTCGGCACAGCGCAACTTCATCCGCGTATGAAAGATGATCCGCGTGTGGTTTCGCTCGAAAACTTCGACGCGCGACGGCTTTCGCGTACCGAGGTTCCCGATCCCATTGCGGCCATCACCGTCGATGTCAGTTTTATTTCCGTCACCAAGCTGCTGGCCCCGGCACTACAACTCGCGAGCCCAGGCGCGTGGATGGTCGTGCTCGTGAAGCCGCAATTCGAGGTCGGACGGGACAACGTCGGCAGCGGCGGCATCGTGCGTGACGAGGCGGCGCGTCAAGGCGCATTGGAAAGCGTTCGCGCTTGGATCGAAAGCCAATCCGGGTGGAGCGTCGCCGGCGCAATACCCTCGCCCATTCTCGGCGGCTCCGGCAATTCTGAATTTCTACTTGGAGCACGGAGCAATGACTGACGCGCGCGAACTCTTGATCCGTCGCATCGGCGCGCAAGGCGATGGCGTGACCGACCTCGACGGCGAGCCCGTCTTCGTGCCGTTCACGCTTCCGGGAGAGCGGATCGAAGCGGAAGTCGAGGGCGAACGCGCGCGGCTGCAGCGGGTGCTTGAGCCGAGCCCCGAACGAGCGGCGCCCGTCTGCAAGCACTTCGGCAAGTGCGGCGGCTGCAGCGTTCAGCATATGGCGCCGGACACCTACGCCGAATGGAAGCGGAACCTCGTGGTTGACGCGTTCCGTTCGCGCGGCCTCGAGCCTGTCGTTGATGCCCTGCAAAGAACCGCAGGCAAGCGCCGCCGCGCAGTGATGAAGGCGGAACGCACGCCCGAAGGTGTGGCTCTCGGCTTCTACGAGGCATCGTCGCATGATCTCGTCGCCATCGAGGAATGCCCCGTTCTCGAACCGAAAATCGTCGCCGCGCTTCCGGTCGTCGCCAATCTGATTGCGCCGCTTTTCTCGAAGCACGGGGAGGCGCGCGTCACCATAACGCTCACCAAGTCCGGCCTCGACGTCGAGATATCGGGCATTGAGCGTCAATTGACGCCGGAAGTCAGAACCGCTCTTGCGGCGAAGGCCAGCGACATGAAACTCGTGCGTCTCGTCGTCAGGAATGAAATCGTCGTCGAAACATTGCATCCCTTCCTGAGCTTCGGTACGGCGGACGTGATCCTGCCCCCCAGCGTCTTCGTGCAGGCGGTCGAGGAGGCGGAGGCGGAAATCGCACGCCGGGTCGTCGCCGCCACGGGCAAAGCCAAAACAGTGGCGGACCTGTTCTGCGGCTTGGGCGCCTTCACCTTTCCACTCGCTGCGCGTTCTCGGGTTGCGGCGTTCGATGGAGATAAGGCTGCCGTCGCCGCGCTCGCATCGGCCGCGAAAAAGACGTCCGGTCTGAAGCCGGTCACCGCCACGGTTCGCGACCTTTTTCGTGAGCCGTTATCGCCGCGGGAACTCAACGAGCACGATGCCGTCGTGTTCGATCCCCCGCGCGCCGGATCTGAAGCGCAGGCGCAAAGACTGGCGAGATCGAAGGTGAAAACCGTCGTCGCAGTGTCATGCAACCCAGCAACGCTCGCACGCGACACGCGCCACCTCGTCGACGGCGGGTACAAGATCGAGTCCGTGACTCCGATCGACCAGTTCCTCTATTCCGCGCACGACGAGGTCGTTGCCGTCTTGCGCCGCTAGCGGTCGCCCAAAACTCGATCGACGAAAGCCGGGACGATTTCGGTCGCCCTCCCATAGTGCGCTTCCTCGAAAAGGCTCGCGCCCTCGGAAGGTTCGAGATTGAGCTCGACCGTATGCGCTCCGTTCGCCGCCGCCTCGGCGACGAAACCGGCCGCAGGATACACATTCCCGCTCGTGCCGATCGAGACGAACAAATCGGCTGCTGCCAGCAGCGCGCTGATGCGTCCCATTTCGTAAGGCATCTCGCCGAACCAGACGACGTCAGGACGCATACCGCCGGGCAGTCCACAAAACGGACAAGCTGTGTCGACGCGAAGATCGTCCCGCCAAACCGTACGATGAGAGCAGAACGTGCAAAGCACTTTGAGCAGCTCGCCGTGCATGTGGATCAGCGACCGCGAACCCGCCGCCTCATGCAGTGCATCGATGTTCTGGGTGACGATCGTCACGCCGCCGTGCTCAGCCTCGAGGCGGGCGAGCGCGAGATGTCCGGCGTTGGGTTTGATGCCGCGATGCGCGCGCCGCCGGGCATTGTAGAAATCGTGGACGAGAGGCGGATTGCGCCGGAAGCCCTCAGCCGTCGCGACATCCTGATAATCGTATTTCGACCAGATGCCGTCCGGATCGCGAAATGTCGAAAGACCGCTTTCAGCCGAAAGCCCGGCGCCGGTGAGAACGACGATGTTCCGAAAACGCGCGATTGTGTCGCCTCCGGCCTAGCCGCCGATCTGCCCGCGGTGCCGCAGGAAATGGTCGGCGAGCACGATCGCCATCATGGCCTCTCCGACCGGAACCGCGCGAATGCCGACGCATGGATCGTGTCGGCCCTTGGTGATGATCTCGGTCTCGTGTCCCTGCCGGTCGATCGTCCTGCGCGGCGCCAGGATCGATGA
>JAEWCT010000269.1 GCA_023390485.1 Pseudomonadota bacterium | reverse complement strand
GGATCGGCGTCTTCACCTTCGTCTATTTGATGGGAGTGCTCCGATGAGCACGCACGGCGCACACGAACACGGATCTCACGATGCGCACGGGCATCACGAGAGCGGGCATCCCGAGTCGACCCTTCGCGGCTATCTGATCGGTTTCGGCCTATCGGTCGTGCTGACGGCCATTCCCTTCTGGCTCGTCATGATGGGCAAGCTCGGCAACAACGAAGCGACGACCGTCGCGATCCTGGCATTGGCCGCGGTGCAGATCGTCGTGCACATGGTCTACTTCCTGCACATGTCGCCGAGCTCGGAAGGCGGCTGGACGATGCTGGCGCTGATCTTCACCGTCGTCATGGTGGTGATCACGCTCGCGGGCTCGCTGTGGGTCATGTACCACATGAATACGAACATGATGCCGGGCATGGATCCGAGCCAGCTGCCGTGACATCCGACGCCCAGGGGCTCGGGGGAGTGAACGATCGAAAGGCGGACGATGGGCGCACGAAGCGGCCGCGTTCCGCCTTTTCTCTCGTCGTTCTGGCCTGCTTAGGTCTCGCAGGCTTCATAGGTCTTCTATCGCTTGGCGTCTGGCAGATCGAGCGGCGCGCGTGGAAGCTCGATCTCATCGAGCGTGTCGAGGCGCGTGTTCATGCGGCTCCTCAAGCTGCGCCGAGGCCGGCCGGCTGGCCGTCCATCACCGCCAAGAGCGACGAATACCGGCGCGTCACAGCGACCGGACATTTCCGCAATGATCGCGAAACGCTCGTCACCGCCGTGACGAACGACGGCAGCGGCTATTGGGTCGTGACGCCGCTCGAGACGACGGATGGCTTCACGGTTCTCGTCAATCGCGGCTTCGTGCCACCGAACAAGCGGAATCCGGCGACACGCGCCGCGGGTCAGACCGACGGCGAGGTGTCCGTGACGGGGCTTCTGCGCCTTACGGAGCCGAAGGGGGCATTTCTCAGGAGCAACGATCCCGCTGCCGGCCGCTGGTTTTCCCGCGACGTGCAGGCGATTGCGGAGGCACGCAACCTTACGAATGTCGCGCCCTATTTCATCGATGCCGATGCAACGCCGAACCCGGGCGGGCTGCCCATCGGCGGACTGACAGTGGTCGCCTTCCATAACAACCATCTCGTCTATGCGTTGACTTGGTTCACGCTGGCGTTGATGCTCGCCGTGGCCGCGATCCGGGTTGGGCGCGAGGAAGTTCGGCTTCGCAGGGCGTCGAAGGCGTCCGGCAAATCCGCCCTTCACTGACCGATGGGCCTTGGCTGCCGCCGGAGCGACATAGGACCTCGTCCGTCATGCTGAGCCGCACTGAGACAGTCCCGGACCTCCAAAAGGCGGACAGTCTGGACGTCGCGAGCGTTCAGCTCACCGGCGATCCCGCCGGCTCCAAGAACTTGCTGCTCCTGATCCAGCTCCGCTGGATCGCCGTCGCCGGGCAGATCGCGACCATCGTTATCGTCGAATTCGTTCTTGGCGTCGGCCTGC
This sequence comes from Pseudomonadota bacterium, assembly GCA_023390485.1. Taxonomy (GTDB): domain Bacteria; phylum Pseudomonadota; class Alphaproteobacteria; order Rhizobiales; family Hyphomicrobiaceae; genus Hyphomicrobium_B. The sequence continues at coordinate 13,031 of JAEWCT010000269.1, read as the reverse complement.
CGCTTTTGCCGATGGCCGCCGTCATCGCGGCCCTGGTGGCGCTCAATCTCGGCAGCCTCGCATGGCTGAAGGCGGGACGCGAGGTGCGTGACGCGGTTCTCCTCGGCGCCTTGCTGTTCGATGTCGCGGCATTGACGGCGCAGCTCTATTTCAGCGGCGGCGCGACGAACCCCTTCACGTTTCTCTATCTCCTGCAGGTGACGCTGGCCGCCGTGCTGCTCGACCGGCGCGCAACGGGGACCGTCGTCGCGGCGACGTGCCTTTGCTTCACGGTCCTCACCTTCGATTACCGGCCGCTCGCTTTACCCGAAGCTTTCGGCGATCTCTTCAAGCTGCACATCATAGGCATGCTCGTCTGCTTTGCGCTCGTGGCGATCTTGCTGTTCGTGTTCGTGACTCGCATCACGCGCAATCTTCGCGAACGCGACGCGCGTCTCGCGGCATTGAAGCAGCGCGCGGCCGAGGAAGATCACATCGTCCGCATGGGTCTTCTCGCGTCGGGCGCGGCGCATGAGCTTGGGACGCCGCTCGCGTCGCTCTCCGTCATTCTCGGCGACTGGAAGCGCGTGCCGGCGATCGCTTCCAGCCCCGAACTGCTGGAAGAGGTCGAAGAGATGCAGGCCGCAGTGAAGCGCTGCAAATCGATCCTTACCGGTGTCCTGTTGTCGGCGGGCGACCCGCGCGGAGAAGAGCCGCGGGTGACGACAGTCAATACGTTCGTCAACGAGCTCGTCGAGGAATGGCGCGCGGCGCGCTCGCCCGCAACGCTCGAATTCACCAATGCGTTCGGCACGGATCTTCCGATCGTCTCGGATTCGACGTTGAAGCAGGTCGTCTTCAACGTGCTCGACAACGCCTACGATTCCTCACCCGCGTGGGTCGGCGTCTACGTCGCGCGCGAGGGAGACACGATCATCATCCGCGTTTCGGATCGAGGACCGGGCTTCCGCCCGCAGATGCTGGAGCAGTTCGGCAAGCCCTATCAATCGAGCAAAGGGAAGCCGGGCGGCGGGCTCGGGCTTTTCCTTGTCGTGAATGTCGTACGAAAGCTTGGTGGCAGCGTCTCGGCCGCCAATCAATCTCTGGGCGGCGCATCCGTGACGCTGAAGTTGCCGCTTGCTGCCTTGGCATTGGGAGCACGTTTGCATGGACATTAAACGCACGCTCGTGATTGTCGAAGACGATGCCGCCTTCGCGACCACGCTGAAGCGCTCATTCGAGCGGCGCGATTATGTTGTCGACGTTGCGCCGGGGCGCGAGGCCTTGAGTGCTATCCTGCAGGCGCGGACGCCGGGTTACGCGGTCGTCGATCTGAAGCTCAACGGCGAATCCGGTCTCGCGTGCGTCGAGGCACTGCACGCGCACGATCCGTCCACGGTGATTGTGGTGCTGACGGGCTTTGCGAGCATCGCGACGGCGGTGGAAGCGATCAAGCTCGGCGCGCGGCATTACCTCGTGAAGCCGTCGAGTTCGGACGACATCGAAGAGGCGTTCGGCAAGGCCGAGGGCGACAGCGGCATCGCGCTTACCGAGCGGCCGACGTCGATCAAGACGCTTGAATGGGAGCACATTCACCAGACGCTGGTGGACACCGATTTCAACATCTCGAAGGCCGCGCGGCGGCTTGGGATGCATCGGCGGACGCTGGCAAGGAAGTTGGAGAAAAGGCAGGTGAAGTAGAAATAAGAAGAGTCAATTAACCAGCACCTTACGGAAATCCGGCGCGGTTGTTGTATTTCTTGCGCATTCGGGAATGCTGAGTTCTCAAGTACTTTGGATTTCCAGGTGTTCCATGAATGCTCAATCAAAAGGATTGATTGCCCGGGTTGCCGCTATTGTCGCCGGGTCTCTCGTCTATCTCATTCTGATCTACCGATACGGCGTCGCCTGGTATTGGGCCTTCGTGCTCGGAGCCCTCGTTCTGATTGTGCTGCAGATTCTGCTGCTCCGTCTGGCCCAGAGCTCGGATGGACGGTAGGCCCGCCTCATAAGCCGGAGGTTGGAGCCGCCGGTACGAAGTTGGAGCCGCCGGTACGAAAACGTAGATGATCAGTGCCCACCGACGGAGCGGAGTCATCGGTGAATGGTACCGCCTCCCAGAGTTGAACCGGGGACCTCTAGATCCACAATCTAGCGCTCTAACCAACTGAGCTAAGGCGGCACGCCATAAGGCCTAGGACGATTTTAGTGCGATCAGGCGGGGCGTTGCACGTGCAAATCACCGCGTCGTCGCGCTTTGAATTAATCCCGATTGCCGGGCGCTCCTCAGGGAGCGCACGCGACGCGTGGTTCCAACACAGCGGGAGCCAAGGGTCAAGAGCGACGTATGGCTCTTGCCTTGAGTTTACCCGTTTTTGGGCGTCCTTCACATCGTACACGCAACGCGAGGAACCCTTGCGGTGCGGTTGCGTTCACTGGCCTAGCGGGAGGCCCACCAACCTGTTTCCGGGGGGAATACAGACACCCATGACGCTATGCCCATATAGCTCGGACGAGCTTAAAGACCTGCATCGGCTGCTCAAGAGCATCATCGACGAGGCCCATGCGCGGGCGCTCAATATTGCCGAAGACGATATTATCGAGAAGTTGTTCGATTTGGCCGACCAAGGCGAGCGCGACCCCGAAAAGCTGCGCGCGGCCGTTCTCAGCAAGGCCGCCTAGGCGTGGCGTAGCTCTGGCACTACCCGAGATTGTAACCTAAGGATATCGCTCCGGCGTAGTGCTCGAACTGGGCTCTACGCCGGCGCCGAAGACAGTGGAAAATCACGCGTTTCCCGTTCTGAGGGTCCGCAAATCACGTAGATCATCGTGATGCGTTGCGAATGAGCCTTTGGAACGGGCGCACTTGACCATGGCGGTCCCCGCTAAACCCGCAATGCCGAGCCGGCGCGATGAACTGGCCGCGCGGGATGTTGCGCCAGCGTCGCAAGCAGGCAAAGCGCAGGCCATCGTCACCATCGATCCGGAAGCGGCTGAAATTGTCGCTGCGACCGCGTCCGGTGCTGCTGCGCTCGGGCTGTTTCCTTACGCGTCGTTTCCGATTGCCATCGATCCCAAAACTCCGGCGCTGGCGCGGCTGCGGCAGATCGCGGCCGAGAGCGATTCCCGCAAAAGCGGGCTCGAGACGCTGGCTTTCTGGAGCAATGGCCTCTTGAAGCGTTTGCAGTGCCGTGTCGCGAAGCAGGGCAAGAAGGGCTCGAAGGTTCTGCTGCTGTATGTCGATGAGGGCGCTACGACATCCGCTACGTCTCCATCCGGGACTGGTGATCTCAATCCCGTCTATGCCGCGATAGGCGCCGAGATCGAAGCGCTCGGAGCGGGAGAGGTTTCAGCAGCGAATGCCGCCGCACCCAAGCCGATCCTGGTTCTGGATGCCGATCATCTCGCGAAGCTCGCGCATGAACTCAAGACGCCGCTGACAGCCATTGCCGCTGCCGCCGAGATCATGCGTGACGAGCGATTGGGCCAGATGAAAAACGAACGGTATCGGAACTACGCGGCCGATATTCACGAAAGCGCGACGCACGCGCTCGACGTCATCACCGCGCTGCTTTCGGACGGCGCGCGGACGACGAGCGTTCCGGTCGCCCGGCTCATCGCGCTCGATCTCAATGCGATCGTCGAACGCACGGTATCGAGCGTGCAGGCGCTGGCGCAATCGTGCGGATTGAACCTCACGTTTGAGAGCAACGGGGCACGTCCGCACGTCGTCGCCAATCCGACGGCGCTACGGCAAATCCTGCTGAACCTCCTGACGAACGCGATCAAGTTCACGCCGCGGGGCGGCGATGTTCGCGTCGCGACGGGGCATGTCGGCGATGGCCGCGTTTTCCTCGTCGTCAGCGACACGGGCCACGGCATGGGTGGTACGCGTTCGCCCTCCTACAAGGCTTCCGCCGCCGAGCTGCAGCCTCCTTGGGCTCACAGCACCGGCATCGGCCTGCCTCTCGTCGAACGGCTCGTTCGTGATATGGGCGCGGAGTTCGAGATCGAAAGCGCGGCTGAAGGTGGAACCGCGGCGCTGATCATTTTCGGTGACTTCACACGCCGGTTCGAGTGACTGGCCTGGCCCTCCGATGATGGCGGGTAGCCAGTTGAAAATTATAAAAATTCTAATGTAAACGACGCGGCCTACAAATGGTTGACCGGGCCACCGTCCTCGCGCTAGCTCAAGTCAGGCCGTCATAGCGACGCCCGCGCCATTCGCTTGGCGTCAACCGATACCGGGGCCTTGAACCCTGATTATTGGAGTCGAAATGGTTCTTTCTGCAAGCGCGCTCGTTAGCGCCAGTCTCTCCTTCGCCCATAGGCTCACCAGCTCAAACGCTGCAAGCGCGCGCGTTCCGGCGGAGGTTTGCAGCCATGGCTAATTCGGCATCGAACGTTGGACATGTCGCCCGCTCGGCCAAGATCGTGCCGCTTCCTGCGCGCGCGCCGGAGCGGCTGGTCGGCGTCGGCTTCCGGTGCTGGCTTGCGGGCTTATCGACCGGCGACATCAAGTGCTGGGAAGATGCGTGGAACACGTTTTCAGGCATACTCGGTCCTGAGAAGGCCAAGACGCTGCTGCTCGATCTCTCGAAGTTCGTTCGCGCGGTGAAAGCGAACGCGCAGCGTGATATCGAAATCTCACCAGCGGGCTGCCGCAGCTTCTGCCGCGACGAGTGTCTGGCGATCTCGATCATCGCCGCGTGCCAACATGGCGAGCGGCAAGCGCTGAAGGCGTCGGTCTCGGCGTTGATCGGCTCGGAAGATATCGGCGACACGCTGAACGGTGCGCTCGCGCTCGCGGCTGCTCTTCGCAGCACCAATCAGATGCTGTGCGCGGATTCGGTGTGCCCCGCGACGTGTGCGCTTCGCGCTTCGCGCCGGCGCATGATGTAAGGGCGTTCTGCGCCTTCAGGATTTGTCGAGACAGGCTTCAATTCGACCGGCGGCGCGTTCGCTGTCGTCCGGCGAGAGATGCAGGCCTGTCTTGGTCCGCCGCCAAAGAACGTCGGCCGCCGTTTCCGCCCATTCTTCCGTTTTGAGATAGGCGACTTCGCGCGCGGTCAGTCCGCCGCCGAAGTTTTCGCCGAGATCCTTCTCTGAGCTTGCCCCGTCGATGATCTTCGATGATCGCGTGCCGTGGCGGCGGGCGAGGTGGCGAAGAAAAGCCGGTTCGAAATGCGCGTTATCCCGCGCGAAGTCTTCGAACCACGCGTCGAATGTGCGGCCATCGAGGTCGCCGCCCGGCAGGGGCGCTGTCCGGGTGTGTCCTTCCTGCATTTGTGGAAAATACGGTTTCAACATTTTTAACGCCGCTTCGGCGAGCTTCCTGTAGGTCGTGATCTTTCCGCCGATGACGTGAAGCAGCGGCGGCGTGGCGGTCGCGTCAAATTCGAGGCGGTAATCGCGGCTCACGGCCGAGGCTGTTTCGCTGCCATCTTCATCGAGCGGACGGACACCGGCGAAACTCCAGACGATGTCCCGATGTGTCAGGGGCTTTCGAAAAAAGCGATTGGCGGCTTCGAGCAGGTACGCCTCTTCGTCGTGCGAGGGAACGGCGCTCCGGGGATCGCCAACGAACGCTTCTTCCGTCGTTCCGATCATCGTGAACGTTTCTTCGAACGGCAATGCAAAGACGATGCGGCCGTCGCGATTTTGAAACGTGTACGCGTCATCGGCGCCTGCAATGTGCGGCACCACAACGTGACTGCCTTTGACGAGCCGCACCGCCGGGAGCCGCGCGGGCCCTGAGCGGGTTGCGAGCGCGGCCACGTTTGCGATCCATGGTCCCGCAGCGTTGACGACGGCACGAGCGGTGATGCGGCGACCTGCGTTTCCAAGTGTTGCGGTCCACACACCGTCTTCGATTTTCAATGCAGTGACGGGAGTTCGGGTTTCGATGCGGGCACCCGCTTCGCGCGCGGCGATCGCGTTTAAAACGACCAGCCTTGAATCGTCGACGGCGCAGTCCCAATAGGTGGAGCCGCGCGCCAAGTCAGAGATCAAAGGTGCGCCGGCCTGATCACGCTGCAAATCGATCGTGCGCGAGGCGCCGAGGGATTTCCGGGATGCGAGATGATCGTAGAGAAATAACCCCGCGCGCATCATCAGCTCGCTCCGCATTCCGGCGGCCTCTGGCAGGACGAAGCGCATTGGACGGATGATGTGCGGGGCCTTCGCAAGAAGGACTTCGCGTTCGGCGAGGGCTTCGCGAACGAGGCGGAATTCAAAGTGCTCGAGGTATCTCAGGCCGCCGTGAATCAACTTGGAGCTTGCCGATGACGTCGCGCCGGCGAGGTCGTCCGCCTCGGCGAGGAAGACGGTCAGTCCACGCATGGCCGCATCGGCGGCTATGCCGGCGCCGTTGATGCCGCCGCCGATCACGAGGAGATCGTAAATCACGTCCGCCATGGGTTGGTGCCGCCATGCGTTGCTGCAGCTCAGAGACGTCAGCCCGCGTGCAACTCTAGGCGACTCGCTTCCGCGCGCGAAGGATCTAGAGCGTTTCCGCTTTTCTTTGAATCGCGAAAACGCTCTAGCCTTTTGTTTTGACGCAATTCCGGACGCAAAACCGCTGCACACTTTTGCTGGAATTGCTCTAGGCGGCCGCCTGTTCTTTCTTTTTTCCCGGCCGGAGCAGCAGACTGATCAACAGGCCGGCTACGAAGCTCGCGGGCACCGCCACGAGCGTGATGGCTGCGGGCTTCAGCCCGCCCCAGTTCGCGATGGTGGTTACGTGCTTGACGAGCGCGGCGCGGGCGAGCGCTTGAGCTTCGGGCGTCGTTGCGGCGGCGAGCGCGGCTTGGAGCTCCGCGAAGCGCTTTGCGGCCATCGGCGGGGCATCCGAAAGGCCGCCCGTGATAGAGAAGAGTTCGACCGGCCAGAGGTGCACACCGAGCAGATAAAGAGCGGTGATGAGCGTTCCGACGAGCATAGCGGCGATGGCGCCCGCAGCGTTCATGTGGCGCCAGTGCAGGCCAAGCACGAGCGAGGGGAAAATGCCTGCCGCCAGCAACGCGAAACCTTCCGCCGCGAGAAGTCCGGTTCCTATGGCCGAAGCGAGCGCCAGCACGGCCCCAGCGACGAGCAGAAAGCCGGCGATCGCGACGGAACGGAAATCAAGCCCCGGCGCGCGTTCTTCGCGTTTCGTCCTGATCTCGCTGTCGGCGACGACGATGCTGGACATGAGCGCATTGCCAACGAGCACCGATGCCAGGATGACGCCGAGCAAGAGCGGATATTCGAGCTTCCGATTGAGTCCCGAGATCATCGGCGCCGCAACGACGAAGCCGTCGGTGGTGAAGGCGAGATCCTGAAGCCGCAGGAAGCCGCGCTGTCCGGAGGCTTTTGTGCAGGCGGTGGCGAGATCGGCTGTCGCCGGGGACGTTTGATCGCAAACTTTTACCCAGCCGAGCGCGCTCGCCTCGGCGAAGGATTGCGGAATGGCCGCGATTTCTATGCCTTTCGACATGGTTTCTTCGAAGCCGATGCGACTATAGAGGGCGAGCGGCGGAAGGCTGGCGATGAGGATCGCCACGCCGACGAGCGCCAAGGCAGTGCGCTTCACCGCGCCGCCTGGCGCGACCGCCGATTGCGATATGTGCCGTCCGAGAAGATGCGGAGCCGCGACCACGCCGAGTGCTACGGCGAGCAAGAGACCGGCAAAATTCCGCATCGACAGCTGCAGGAAGGGCGACGTCATCGGCGTCAACGACTTCACGTCCGACAATCGATTGACGACAAGCGCCTGATTGAGGTTGGCGTGACTCTCGAGCGCGGAGCCCAGCGAAAGGTGCGGTATCGGCGAACCGTTCGAAGACAGAGCGAGCGCGATCAAGGTCGCGAGCAAGCCGGTGAAGACAACGATAAAGCCGAGGCCGCCGCTCATTTTTGCGGGGGCGAGAAATGTTCCTGCGAGCCACGTTGCGGCGATGGCGAGCGCGAGACCGAGAATCGCTTGGTGCAGGGGAACGCCAACGAGGCTCTGCAGGCCAAGCGAACCAGCTCTCAGATCGGCGGCGAGGAGCAGAATTGTCGCCGACAAGGCGATGACAAACGCGAAGCGACGCGTCAGGCTTCCGCCGTAACGGATTGCGAAAAATCCGCTGATCGATTGCACGGGATAGAGAACGAAGCGTGGCGCTACGAGGATTGCGAGCAGGGCGACACCGGCAACGAGACCGAGCGGCAGCGCCAGTCCGTCATAGCCCATCGCCGCGATGTAGCCGGTAAAGCCGAGGAGCGCTACGGCGCCAACGATCTCGCCAGCGAATATCAGAGCAGGGCGAATGCCTTCGCGCACCGGTACGCCGCCGGCTCTCCAGGCATAGACGGCGACCAACGCAACGAGGCCGATTATTGCGCCTTGCGCAGCAATCCAGAAACCGAGCGGAAAACCGCCGAAGCGGAAAACATTGAGCGTCAGAGCCGAGAGCGGCAGCGCGACCGACAGGATCAGCCAAATCAGCAAGCTCGCCAGCAGCAGGCGACCCGAAGGCCGGCTGGCGCCGGCAATATCCCCCAAACCCATCTTCACCCTCTCTGCGTCCCCGACACAGGATCCAAAGCGCGCTATTGGCGTCAGAAAGGCGTTCCGATCAAGGCAAGCGCACGAATACCGCCAAGGCGCCGTTCCGCGGCCGTCAAATGGGGTTCGCCGATTGTCATGCGGGTGGAACTTTGGGGTGGGCGCGTTCCCGGCCGAGCGCATCGGAGAGGCGCCCAAAACTGCAATGGGGTGGCTCGCATTACCGAACCACCCCAGTAGTATCGTCCCTAGACTTGGACCTTATTCGTTTTTTTATCTCGCGACCGGTCCCGGCCATCGCAAGTGGCGGCACCATGTACCAAACAATCTTCTGCGTCAAGTCACCGCGCGACATAAATAATTTTCATTTTCAGGATGCCTGAAAGATGATCATTCGAGGGCGTCAGCGCAGCTGCATTGTGGCGTCATTTTCATTCGTGTGACATGTCGCCGTGCATTGCGCCCATCGAATCATCGATCGGCTGCTTGTCGGACCTCTGGGGGCCCTTGGCGCCAGGCGGCTCGATCGTTCCTTCAACCTCGATGGGCCCGGCCTTGGCGAAGGTTAGCGTCAGCTTCACCAGGTCACCCTCCTTCAGCGGCTGTTTCAAGTCGAACAGCATCACGTGACTGGCCATCGGCTTCAGAATGACGGATTCTCCGGGCTTCAGGTCGATGCCGTCGAGGCGGCGCATCTTCATGACATCGCCCTCCATCGTCATCGCGTGAATTTCCGCGCGTCCGGCGACAGGGGATGAGATGCCGACCAGCCGGTCGGAGGTGTCTTTGTCCGTCTTGATCTCGGCGAAGGCCGACCCGACCTTCGCGCCTTCCGGCGTCGCGCGCGCCCAGGGATGTGCAACCGTAACGCCCTTGACGGTTACTTCGTTGGCGTCCGCCAGGGCGGGCACAAGCGCGGCCAGCACGGCAAGTGCCGGAATTCTAAGACGCATGGCAAATTCCTTCAGAGAGACATTGCAAGGGCGCATATAGGCCAAATCCCGGGAAATGGCATGGGGCGAAGGGCGGAAATTTGCCGTTTCGGCCTCGGCTTAACCTCAGGCTTCCGGGAATATGCTAAAAAGCGCGGGCGTATATCGAGCGGAAACGGGACTTAACGATTTGTCATCGCCCAAGCGTATCCTTCTCATCATCGGCGGCGGCATTGCGGCCTATAAGTGCCTGGAGCTGATCCGGCGGCTCAAGGAGCGCGGGCACAGCGTCCGGGCGGTGATGACCCAGGCGGCCCACCATTTTGTGACGCCGCTATCCGTCGGCGCGCTAACCAACGAACGGGTGCTGACGGACCTCTTCGATCTCGACGACGAGCGCGAGATCGGACACATCAGGCTGGCGCGCGACAATGATCTGATCGTGGTCGCGCCCGCGACGGCCGATTTCATCGCAAAGATGGCGGGCGGGCACGCCGACGATCTGGCGACCGCCGTTCTGCTCGCGACCGACAAGCCTGTCCTTCTCGCACCGGCGATGAACCCGGCGATGTGGCGGCATCCGGCGACGTGCCGGAACGTGGCGCAGCTTGCGGCGGACGGCGTCCGGATTATCGGGCCTGCAGCGGGTGAGATGGCGGAGCGCGGCGAAGCCGGGCTTGGGCGCCTCGTCGAGGTTCCGGATCTGGTCGCGGCCATCGAGGGCGTATTCGCTCGAGAGCCACGGCATGGCGGAGTTCTCGAGGGCCGGCATGTCCTCATAACCAGTGGGCCGACGCATGAACCCATCGATCCAATTCGCTATCTGGCGAACCGCTCGTCGGGCAAGCAGGGTTTCGAGCTCGCGGCTGCCGCGGCCGATCTCGGCGCACGCGTGACGCTCGTTACCGGCCCGGTTTCGCTCGCCGAGCCCTCCGGCGTCAGCATCATTCGCGTTAAGACAGCTGGGGAAATGCTGGAGGCGGTGAAGGCGGCTCTGCCGGCCGATATTGCCGTCTTCGCCGCAGCTGTCGCCGATTGGCGCGTCGAGACTATTCAGACCGAGAAGATCAAGAAGTCCGAGAAGGCGCGGGCTCCAACACTCAAGCTCACGGAAAATCCGGATATTCTGAAAAACGTGGCGCGGCCAGGGCCGGAGCGGCCGCGTCTCGTCATTGGTTTCGCGGCTGAAACGCAGAATGTTATCGACTATGCGAAGTCGAAACTGAAATCCAAGAACGCCGACTGGATCGTCGCCAACGACGTCTCGCCCTCGACGGGCGTGATGGGCGGCGAGAACAACACCGTGCATCTCATCACCCAGAGCGGCGTGGAAAGCTGGCCTGAGATGAGCAAGGTGAAGGTCGCCAGGAAAATCATGGAGCGCGCTGCGGAACAGCTCCACGCAAAGAGGACTGCCGCGGAATGAAGGCGAGCGAATGAAGGTCAAAGTCAGGCGTCTTGCGCATGCCGAGAAACTTCCGCTTCCAGACTATCAGACGGCAGACGCTGCAGGGTTCGATCTCGTGGCGGCTGTGCCGGAGGCTATCCCCGTCACCATCGCGCCGGGAGCACGCGCTCTCATTCCGACAGGATTGATCTTCGAGCTGCCGCGCGGAATGGAAGCCCAGGTGCGTCCGCGATCCGGTCTCGCCGTGAAGCACGGCGTTACGGTTCTCAATAGCCCAGGCACGATCGATGCGGATTATCGCGGCGAGGTTTCCGTGATTTTGATTAATCTCGGGACGGATCCCTTTACGGTCGCGCGTGGTGAGCGTATCGCCCAGATGATTGTGGCGCCGGTTGCGCGCGTAAAACTTCGTGAAAGCAAAAAGCTCAACGCAACAAAAAGGGGGGCGGGCGGTTTCGGCTCTACGGGTATTAGCGCGGCTAAATCCCATGGCGGGGCAATTAAGCGGAAACCGGTTGCTAAAGGACCAGCCAGCGCGCAAACAAAATCCAGAAACTGAATTTTTTCGAGACGCGTTAAGCAGAAAAAATGTAATGCTTATGGGGCTCTATGCGCTTTCCTCGCCTCTTGAGCGTCTCTCTCGAAACTGCGACAAACTACTCGCAGGCGCGCTCGCCGAGCGCTCCATAACGAGGTAGATCGAGACAGGTCATGGCAGAAACTCTTGAGATCAAAACGCTGGAAGCAACCAAGAGCTGGGGACGCGGCCGCGTCTACGATAGCATCACCGAAACGATCGGCCATACCCCCCTCGTGCGCCTCGCGAACATCAAGGCGGATGCGCACCTCAAAGCCGACATTCTGCTGAAGCTCGAATTCTTCAATCCGCTGTCGTCGGTCAAAGATCGTATCGGCGTCGCGATGATCGACGCGCTCGAAGCCGAAGGCCGCATCAAGCCCGGCAAAACAGTATTGATCGAGCCGACGTCCGGCAATACGGGTATCGGTCTTGCCTTCGTCGCGGCGGCGCGCGGCTATCGGCTTATTCTTGTCATGCCCGAGACGATGTCGATCGAACGGCGCAAGATCCTGTCGCATCTCGGTGCCGAACTCGATTTGACGCCTGGACCGGGCGGAATGCCGGCAGCCGTCACGCGGGCCGAAGAGCTTGCGAAAACGCTTCCCGATGCTGTGATCCCGGGCCAGTTCGACAATCCTGCTAACCCGCTCGTTCACGAAAAGACGACGGCGGAAGAAATTTACAACGATACGAAGGGCAAGGTGGATGCGCGGGTGATCGGCGGCGGCACGGGCGGCTCATTGTCGGGCGTTGGCCGGGTTCTCAAGAAGCGGATCCCGGGTCTCAAGGTGATTGCAGTGGAGCCGACGACCAGTGCGATCCTGTCGGGCCAGCCGCGCGGTCCGCACAAGATTCAGGGCATCGGCGCCGGCTTCGTTCCGAGCATTCTCGACACCGGTCTGATCGACGAGGTCGTGACCGTTTCGAGCGATACCGCATTCGAAGTTTCGCGCAAGGTCGCGAAGGTCGAGGGCATTCCTGGCGGCATTTCGACGGGCGCCAACGTGGCTGCGGCGATTGCCGTCGCGGAGAGGCCCGATTTTGCGGGTAAAACGATCGTCACGTTTGCGCCATCCGCGGCGGAGCGTTATTTTTCGAGCGAACTCTTCGTCGATCCGCAGCCGAAGGGCTGACGTTCTCGGCGCCCAGTGCTTTTCGAGGTCTCATGGCAACGCTCACTACGGAAGAGGTTCAGCGCTACAAACGCCACCTCGTGCTGCGTGATGTCGGGGCACCGGGACAGCAAAAGCTCAAGGCGGCACGCGTGCTCGTCATCGGCGCCGGCGGGCTTGGTTCGCCGGTTGTCACCTATCTAGCGGCGGCAGGCATCGGCACGATCGGCATCATCGACGACGATCACGTTGCGATCGACAACCTGCAGCGCCAGATTGCACATCGGACCGAGGATGCGGGCAGGCTGAAGGTCGAGAGCGCGGGGGATGCGATCCGGCGCATCAATCCGCACGTCACCGTCGAGACGTACGCTGAGCGCATCAATGCTGCGAACGCGCTTGAAATTATTTCGCGCTACGACATCGTTGCCGACGGCTCGGACAATTTCGCGACACGCTATCTCGTCTCGGACGCCTGCTATTTCGC
>JAEWCT010000161.1 GCA_023390485.1 Pseudomonadota bacterium | reverse complement strand
GCGTCATAGCTAGCATCGTCGGTACAGAGCGCGTGCTCGATCGGGACGATGCGGCTATGATCCGCGGTTTCATCGTCAACAAGATGCGCGGCGATCCGACACTCTTCGCTGACGGCATGACAGCGATCGCGAAAATGACGGGATGGGCACCGCTCGGTCTCGTCCCGTTCTACAACGAGGCGCGGAAGCTCCCCGCTGAGGATGCACTCGCCCTCCGCGATCTCGCGAAAGCATCGAAGCCGGACGCGAACGTGAAGCTTCGCGTCGCGGTTCCTGTTCTGCCGCGCATTTCGAATTTCGACGACCTGGACCCGTTGCGCAGCGAGCCGGGTGTTGCCGTCGCGATGATCGATGCCGGCCGGCCCATTCCGGCAGACGTGGACCTCGTCCTGCTGCCAGGCTCGAAGGCGACGATCGACGATCTCGCCGCGCTGCGCGCCGAAGGCTGGGATATCGACATCAAGGCCCACGTTCGCCGCGGCGGCCGCGTGCTTGGACTTTGCGGCGGCTATCAAATGCTGGGCAAGCGCATTTCCGATCCAAGCGGCATCGAAGGTCAACCAAGGACGGTCGAAGGTCTCTGCCTGCTCGACGTCGAGACGGAATTTGCAACCGCGAAGACGTTGGCCGCCGTCGCCGGAACGCTCAACGTGAACGCCGCGCCCTTCCATGGCTACGAAATGCACGTCGGCCGGACCATGGGACCCGATGCGGCGCGGCCGATGCTGACATTTGCCGATGGCCGGAGCGACGGCGCAACGTCGCCGGACGGCCGCGTGGCAGGATGCTACGTCCACGGGATTTTTTCGTCCGACGCCGCGCGCGCGGCAATCCTGTCGACATTCGGCGTCGAAGCATCGGGAACCAGCTACGAAGCGGAAATCGACGACATCCTTGACGGCTTCGCCGAGCACCTCGCGCGCCACGTTGCGGTCGACGACCTTCTCAGCCTCGCAAAATGACGGCGAAGAATAGCAGCGTCGCAAGCATGATGCCCCATGCGAACATCGCCAGCCGCAGCGACGCCTCGATATCCTCCGCGGCCAGATCCCGGCGCCCGTTGCCCATATAGGCATCCTCGACCCGCACGTTGCCATAGACCTTTGGCCCGTTGAGCTTGAACCCCAGCGCTCCCGCCATCGCGCTTTCTGCCCAACCGGCATTGGGTGATCGATGTTTCGAAGCGTCGCGAGACATCGCCTCGAGCGCGGCCGCCGGCGATGCGCCGCGGATAAAGAGAGCCGCTGCCGCAAACATCAATCCCGTTAGTCGCGACGCTGGCAGATTGACGAGATCGTCGAGCCGCGCCGCCGCCCATCCGAACGCTTCGTGCCGCTTCGTCCGATGGCCGATCATGCTGTCGGCCGTATTGATCGCCTTATAAACGGCAATGCCCGGCAGCCCGAAAAGGGCGAACCAGAACACCGGCGCGACGACGCCGTCTGATGCGTTCTCGGCAAGACTTTCAATCGCAGCGCGGGCGACGCCATGCTCGTCGAGCGTCAACGGATTACGCCCGACGATGCGGCCGACGGCGAGCCGCGCACCCGCTAGTCCGTCTTCGTCAAGCGCGCGCGCGACGGCGGCGACATGGTCATAGAGGCTGCGGCTCGCAATCAATGTCGAAGCGAGTATCGCAATGAAAATGCCGCCAATCGGACTATGCGAGGCGAGACGCTCAAGCAACCACGCAATGGCTCCAACGGTGACGACGACAATTGCCAACGACAAGATGCCCGCGACGCGGCGCTTGTCTTCGCTCTCGCTCTCGCGGTTGAACCGGCGATCGAGCGTCGCAATAAGCGATCCGATCCAAGAAACTGGATGACCGATGCGCTGATAAATCCAATCCGGATATCCGAAGGCAGCTTCGAGCGCGAGCGCCGCGACGAGAACCAGCAGTGTGGCGGACTCACTCACGGCAGTTGCGCGAAATGTAGGAGATCAAGGAGAGCACCGCAGCCGATATCAGGATTGTTCCGGCAAAACGCCGTGCGCTGCCGCGATATCTTCCGCCTGCTTCGCCGCACCTCGCGCCGTTGCATAACGCAAAGCCTCCCCGAGCATGACCAGCACCGGTCCCTCCGGATGCGCCGCATCGAGTACCGTGGCAATAGTCCCGATGGTCGAGACGAAAACGCGCTCGTCCGGCCGTGTCGCATTCGCAACGGCGATCGCCGGCGTTTTTGGATCGAGTCCATGCACGAGTGCGATCTCGGCCAGTTCCGCGAGCGTCCGCTTCGGCATGTAGATGACGGTTGTCGCGGCGCTGTCGGCAACGGCGCTCCAATCGATGTCCCTAGGCAACGCCCCGTGCCGGTCATGCGCCGTAATGAACTGCAAACGGCGCGCGTGATCGCGGTGGGTCAGCGATACCTTGAGATTTGCCGCCGCGCCCTGCGCCGAGGTCACGCCCGGCACGACGCTAATCGCGATGCCGGCAGCCTCGCACGCTTCGATCTCTTCTCCTGCGCGCCCGAAAATCAACGGATCACCCGACTTGAGACGCACGACATTCAGTCCCTCGCGCGCCAGCGACACCATTTGCGCATTAATGTCGGGTTGCTTGCACGACTTGCGATATCCACGCTTGCCGACATCGATCAGCCGCGCGCCGGGCCGGATAAGATCGAGGATCGGCTTGGCGACGAGATCGTCGAAGAGCACCGCATCCGCAGCTTGCAACGCATAAAGCGCCTTGATCGTCAAAAGCTCCGGATCGCCCGGTCCAGCTCCAACGAGTGTAACTGAGCCCTGACGTGTTGCCTCCGCAGGCCGCGTGCCCTTGGCTTCGTTCAGAAGCGGCGCGGCGCCCGCTGTAAAATAGCGCGTCTCGAAGGCCGTACGCGGCTGCCATCCATGTCTCTCGAGCTCGGGATCGAGATGTTCTTCCTCCGGCCACCCAAGCAAGAGATACCCGACGAGCCTCCAATCGGGCGGCGCGCCAAGCATCTTCGCGACCTCGGCAGGATCGACGATCGATACCCAACCGAGGCCGAGACCCGCTTCCCGGGCGGCAAGCCAAAGCACCGTCACCATGCACGCGCAGGAATAATCGAGCGTCTCCGGCATCGTTTGCCGACCGAGCCCGTGGCCCTGCAGCACTCCGTGATCGCAGAAGATTGCGAGATGCACGGGCGCAGCGTCCAATCCTGCGAGCTTCAATCGAAAGTAGAGATCCGCCTGTTCGCTGTTATATGCACTACCGGCGCTGCTCCGGGCCGCTTCGAAGCTTTCTTCGACCCCGGCCCGCAATTCCGGCGACGGCACGTTCACAATGCGCCACGGCTGACTGTTGCCGACTGACGGTGCGAGATCCGCGAGCCGCAAAAGCCGCTCCACCAGGGCATCGGGAACGGCATCCCGCTTGAACCGCCGCACATCCCGCCGCCAACGGATGAGTTGCTCCAGCGTCGCGCGCTGATCCGCGTTCGGATTGTCATCGTCGGGGTAGCGAACAGTCATTTGCGAAAATGGCCCGGTCGGAATGCCAAAAACAGCGGAAACAGCAAGATCTATATCATCATTCGGTACCCAGCGAGCAAGCGCCAGTTCTGCCGCGGGCGAGACCCAAGAAGTTAAGAAGCTACGCCTTTCGAGGCCATCCGGCCCGTCTTACCGCGCCTTCAGACCGCGCTGGCCTGTGGTGCGCGGCAGCCGTCACAGAGCGCGGCAGCGCTCCCCTCCTCCACCCTGACCGGAAATCCGCACTCCGAGCAAAGCGTGTGATGTCCCTGACGGACGCCGTGCTCGAGGGCAACCCGTTCGTCGAAAACGAAGCACTCTCCCCGCCACAGGCTTTCTTCCGGCGGGACCTGCTCGAGATAGCGCAGAATGCCGCCGTTGAGCTGATAGACGTTCGGAAATCCCTCGCGAAGCATAAAGGCGCTCGCCTTCTCGCAGCGGATCCCCCCCGTGCAAAACATTGCGATCTTGCGTTTCGGATCGCCGGCGAGCGTGCGCTTCACGTAATCGGGAAATTCGTTGAAGGCCCGGGTTTCGGGATTACGAGCGCCCGCGAACGTCCCGACCTGAAATTCGTAATCGTTGCGCGTATCGATGACGATAACATCCGGATCGGCGATCAGCGCATTCCACGCGTCGGGTTCGACGAACGTGCCCGTCGCCACCGACGGCTTGGCCTCGGGAACGCCGAATGTGACGATCTCCTTCTTGATCTTCACCTTGAGGCGCTGAAACGGATGCTCAGCCGCTTCCGAATATTTGACCTCGAGACCGGAGAACCGCGCATCGGATACGATCGTGGCGATGAGCGCGTCGACGTCTCCGTCGCCGCCCGATACGGTGGCGTTGATGCCCTCGTCCGCGATCAGAATCGTGCCCAAGATCCCGCGTACCGCACAAAGCTCGCGCAGGCTCGCCTGAAGCTCCGCCGGATCGTCTATCGAAACGAATTTGTAAAAGGCAGCGACTTTCACCGTCACGCGCGTGTGGCTTTCAAAAATTGACCAGGAATGGACAAATCATCGGCTGTCGTCCGCGATTGAGGTCCAAGCCAGCTTCAATACGTTCTGGGCCTCGGAAGAGCAAGACGCGGCAAATTGGCTGAAAGCGGTGGAAGCGCGTTACCGGCGGGTGCCCCGCCCTCAGAAGCCCGCAATGACGCGCCGAACGTACTCGGCATAGGGACTCTTCCCCATACGGGCGAGCCAGGGGTCCAACTCGGCGGGACAGATGAACCCCATCCGCACCGCGATTTCCTCAGGACATGAAATTTTAAGTCCCTGACGCCGCTCGATCGTCGCGATGTAGTCGCTAGCGTCTTTGAGAC
>JAEWCT010000142.1 GCA_023390485.1 Pseudomonadota bacterium | reverse complement strand
ACCCATTCCCCTTGCCTGTTTGTTTTCAGAGCCTATGTTGCCGCCGCGCGCGATGCTAGTGTCCCACGCTAAAAGCAGCCAAGAAACTGGAGCCCCGTCCATGAGCACGGCCCGAAAGGTCCTCCTCGTCGACGACGATGAAGATCTGCGCACGTCGTTGAAAGATCAACTCGTCCTACACGATGAATTCGAGGTCTCGGAAGCAGCAACCGCGAGCAAAGGAATAGAAGCGGCGAAGACAGGCCGTTTCGATCTTGTTGTTTTCGACGTCGGCCTGCCGGATATGGACGGCCGTGAGGCGGTGAAACTGCTTCGCAAATCGGGCTTCAAAACGCCGATCGTAATGCTGACCGGCAATACGTCGGACGCCGACCAGATCTTAGGCCTGGATGCCGGTGCCAACGATTACGTTCTGAAACCGTTCAAATTCGCTGTCCTCCTCGCGCGCATTCGCGCTCAACTCCGCCAGCATGAGCAAAGCGAAGATGCCGTCTTCGCGATCGGCAGTTACACCTTCAAGCCCGCATCGAAGCTTCTGATCGACCAGACAGGGAGCAAGATTCGCCTGACGGAAAAAGAGACCTCGATTCTGAAGTACCTTTATCGTTCCGGCGATAAGGTCGTCTCTAGAGATGTCCTCTTGCACGAGGTCTGGGGCTACAACGCCGGCGTCACCACCCACACGCTCGAAACGCACATCTATCGGTTGCGCCAGAAGATCGAGAAAGATCCTTCGAACGCCGAGCTGCTGATTACCGAGAGTGGTGGGTACAAGCTCGCACCTTAGCTCTGCTCCGCTGCAGTTCATGCCGTTTTGCGAGTTGCGAGCGACATTTCCGTTGCAGAATGGATGCGTCCACAGCCGCCTTCGCCGTTTGGCGCCGCGGTTGTTTCAGGCTGCTCGGACTCATGTATTAAACTGCGTTCGCATGCGGCAACACTTCGCCGCCGGTGCGTCCCAGTTTGTCCTGTCGGCATGGAGTTTCTCACACGATGGCTATCGACGCCCTCGTCAAACCGCTTTTGGCCCTACCGCTCTTTCAAGGCCTCACTCCGCTGCAATTGACCGAGATCGTTCGGCGCGCGGAGCGCATCATTTATCGACCCGGCGATGTCATCATTGCGGAAGATGAGGCAAGCGACGCAGCGATCATCATCGTTTCGGGGAACAGCATTCGCATCAACGACAACGGCAACGCTCCGCAAAAATCGGGCGGCGAAGTGCTCCCCGAAGGCGTCATGATCGCTGAATTGGCGATGTTCATTGAAATTGTTCACACGACGACGGTGATAGCCCAGGGCCAGGTCAAGGCGCTTCGGCTCACGCGCCAGAAAATGCACGAGATGATGGAAGCCGATGCCGGCCTGGCGCAGCACTTCTCCTCATGCATCGTCACCCGCCTGAAACTCTTGGCGAAGGACGTGAAAGCTGTTGATACGCTGATGGGCGCGGCCACGATTGCCCCATCGTCACCGCCAACGCGCGCTAATGTGCCCGTCGAGGCGCATCCGGCCTGATGCCGGGTGGTATGCCACGACATAACGACACTCTGGAATACGAGTTTTGAAAAACCGGCTTTAAGACGGGGCTGGAAAAGAGTGCGCCCAGTCCCGGGGGGAGGAACTGGGCGCTATGCGCTTGTCGCGCTCGGCACCGGGAGGGAAGCCGGTACCAGAGGTAGCGTCTTCGGCTAGACGGGGGGCACTACCGAATACAGGGTGACGCCACCTGCATGCTTGGACTTAAGCGCAAGCAGGAAGAATTCAATAGTGCCTGCGCGGGCACATCACGAAATTGTGATCAGTTAACCAGATTTATCCACAGGTTGGATATTGCATCGGGTTCAGAATGCAACACCCTGATTTCCTTCGACAAACCTACTGCGGCATTGCCTTTTTGGGGCCAAGCGGTTGAATTTTAAACAAATTTCCATCGATGTCGTCGCTTTTGACAAGCTGCGATAACTCGATTCGCGTGTCTTGACCCTGAGCGTCCGTAGTCACCCATTCCTTCAATTCCAACGCCGGCTTCGTCGCGAGGAAGAGCTTTATCTTGCCCGGAGAATTCGGGTCTTTGTCTTCGATCGTGAGAACAATGAGATCGTCGGCCTGCTGCACCTCGATGATGCGCGCATCGCGGATGAGATCGACGTCCTTGCGCAACAAGAGCCGGAACGGCGTCTGATCGAGAGAAACGCGATCCTCGTTATTGAGATCGAGATCCTGAATGGCGAGGTTCTCACCGTCAGAAACGATCACTTGTTTCGAGGGCAGCGCATAGTCGAAGCGGAAACGCCCCGGCCGTTTGACGAAGAACTTGCCCTTCATCCGCTTGTTGCCGGCATCGGTCTGTACGAACGATCCCTTCAGGCTGTCCAGCGATTCGAAATACGCGCTGACCTTATGAACCAGCTCTGTTTGATGCGCATCGAGCGTGATGCCGTCGGGGCTGTTCGCCGGTGAAACCTCTCCCGTCCAACCCTTGACTGCGGTCTTGTCCGCGTTGGCCGGCGGGTTGACAATCGTATTCGTTGGACCGTCTGGATCCTGTGCCGTGGCAGCTCCAATAGATGCGATGGCAAAACCCATCGCTACGGCGCCTACGCGCAAAATTTTGGTCATGCTTCGTCCCATCGTGGCCCCCCAAAGCCCCGAAAGCCCCGCCAGCGGGGCTCTAAAAGCAGATTACGGTTTCGGCAAAGATTGCGTCCAGAACTAGGCAGAAACGCTATTGCATTTGTTGCGTACGGCCAATGACATGTCACAGGCAAGCCGCAGGAGAATTGACGCAGCGATTATCCTCAACTGCCTGTTGAGTTTTTAGGCCGCGGCGTCGGTACCACCACCGCGCGGAACGAGAATTTCGCGCTTTCCGACCGAATTTGCAGCCGAAATGAGCCCCTCGCGCTCCATGCGCTCGATCAAATCAGCGGCGCGATTATAGCCGATCGAAAGCCGGCGCTGAACGTAGCTCGTCGAAGCCTTGCCGTCCCTGAGAACAATAGCGACGGCGCGGTCGTAAAGATCGTCGTCGCTCGCTTCCCTGACCCCACCCGCAACCTCAGACTGCGGCGGAGTGTCCGTGATGCCTTCGACGTACTTCGGTGAGCCTTCCTGCCGGAGCGCGTCGGCAAATGCCACGACTTCCTCGTCGGACACGAACGCGCCATGCACGCGCACGAATTGTCCGGCTCCGGTTGAATAGAGCATGTCGCCCTGACCAAGAAGTTGCTCGGCGCCCTGCTCGTTGAGAATGGTGCGGCTATCGATCTTCGACGTCACCTTGAATGAGATGCGCGTCGGGAAATTGGCCTTGATCGTACCCGTGATGATATCGACCGACGGACGCTGCGTCGCCATGATGAGATGGATGCCCGCGGCCCGCGCCATCTGCGCCAGACGCTGCACCGAAGCTTCGACCTCACGCCCCGCAACGATCATCAGGTCCGCGAACTCGTCGACGATGATCACGATGCGCGGCAACGGCTCAAGGTCCATCTTCTGCGTTTCGAACCGCGCCTGTCCGGATTTATCGAAGCCCGTTTGAACCGTGCGCGACAGCAACTCGCCGCGCTTCTTGGCGTTGCGCACCCGATTGTTGAAGACATCGATGTTGCGCACCGAAAGCCCGGCCATGCGCTTGTAGCGCTCTTCCATTTCGCGCACCGCCCAGTTGAGCGCGGCGACCGCCTTGTGCGGATCGGTGATGACAGGCGTCAAAAGATGCGGAATGCCGTTGTACACCGAAAGCGCGAGCATCTTCGGATCGATCATCAGCACGCGGCAAGCGGCAGGTGAGTGACGATAGAGAAGCGACAGCACCATCG
>JAEWCT010000127.1 GCA_023390485.1 Pseudomonadota bacterium | reverse complement strand
GGGCTCTTGGGCGTGGCGCTCGGCCTTGCCGCGAATATCGATCTGACGCTGGCGGTCATTCTCGCGGCCATCGCCGCTGCCGGCGTTTTGACGCTTCTCTCCCGCCAGCAAATGGTGCCGCTCGATTCTGCGCTCGGCCTCATGCACCACGCGACGCTGGCTCTCGGTATCGCGGCAATCGCGCTCGTGAAGGGACCCGCGATCGATTTGATGAGCTATCTCTTTGGCGATGTCTTTGCCGTCACCCAAAACGATCTCTACTGGATCTACGGCGGCGGCGCGGTCGTCGTCGCCATCACGCTTTACCTTTGGCAGCCGCTCGTGCGCCTTTCGTTGCACGAGGATCTGGCGACGGCTGAGGGCATCAACCCGCGGCTTCCCCGGGCAGCGTTCGACCTTCTACTGGCGGTTGTCATTGCGGTCGCCATGAAGATTGTCGGCATTTTGCTCGTGATGGCCTTTCTTGTTGTCCCCGCCGTTGCCGCTCGGCCACTATCCGAGACTCCCGAGCGAATGGCGTTCCTGGCCGCAGTGCTGGCCATTTTGGGCGTCATCCTCGGTCTTTGGCTGTCGCTTTGGAGCGACGCGCCGGGCGGCCCCAGCATCGTCATAGCACTGTGCACAATCGCGTCCATATCGCTTCTGGCGGGAAGCCGGATACGGCGCTAGAAGAAGCCCACAGGGTTTGGAAAGGTCTCTACGATGTCGCACGGCGGCAGCATCACGATGAAAGCCCGGCACGAGACCGTCGCCGTCAACGTCGGCAGCGTGAAGGTCGGTGGCGGCGCGCCGGTCGTCGTCCAGTCGATGACCAACACCGATACGGCGGATATCGCCTCAACGGTGAAGCAAGTGGCGGACCTGGCGCGAGCGGGCTCCGAGCTTGTTCGCATCACCGTCGATCGCGATGAGGCCGCCAAGGCCGTCCCCCACATTCGCGACCAGTTGCGCCAGCGCGGCGTCACCGTCCCGCTGATCGGCGATTTCCATTACATCGGCCACAAGCTTCTGGGCGATAACCCCGCTTGCGCCGAAGCGCTCGACAAGTACCGCATCAATCCCGGCAACGTCGGTTTCAAGGACAAGAAGGACAGGCAGTTCGGCGCCATCATCGAAACTGCGCTGAAGCACGGCAAGCCCGTCCGCATCGGCGTCAACTGGGGCTCGCTCGATGCCGAGCTGCTGACGCATCTGATGGACGAGAACGCCAACTCTCCGTCACCGAAATCGGCACGCAGCGTCATGCACGAGGCGATGGTGCAGTCGGCGCTACTCTCCGCCGAACGTGCGGAGGAAATGGGCCTCGGGCGCGACAAGATCATCGTGTCGGGCAAGGTGTCGTCCGTGCAGGATCTGCTCGCCGTCTATGCGATGCTCGCCGATCGCAGCCGCTATGCGCTTCACCTCGGCCTTACCGAAGCGGGCATGGGCTCGAAAGGCATCGTCGCCTCGTCGGCGGCGCTGGGCATCCTTCTGCAGCAGGGCATCGGCGACACGATCCGTTATTCGTTGACGCCGGAGCCGGGCGGTGATCGCGCGCAGGAAGTTCGCGCAGCGCAGGAACTGCTGCAGACGATGGGGCTTCGCTCCTTCGTGCCCGTCGTTGCCGCATGTCCCGGATGTGGACGCACCACGTCCACCGTCTTCCAGGAGCTCGCCCGCGACATCCAGGATATGATCCGCGATCGCATGCCGGATTGGAAAACCCAGTATCCCGGCGTCGAGACGCTCAACTTCGCGGTTATGGGATGCATCGTGAACGGTCCCGGCGAAAGCAAGCATGCCGATGTCGGTATCTCGCTTCCGGGCACCGGCGAATCCCCCGCCGCACCCGTTTTCATCGACGGCAAAAAGGCGATGACGCTCCGCGGACCGAATATCGCAGGTGATTTCAAAGCGATCGTCGAGGATTACATCCAGCGCCGTTTCGGAGTTGCGGAAATTGCCGGTGGCGCCGCCGCTGAGTGACAGGCAATCCACGCTAACCAAGAAATCGGCCGTTATTTCTAGGCGCTAGCCGAATGGCAGGCATCTCGCCGCACTTTGCGACAATGGTGAACTCGCGCTTCGCTTCCCCAATGATGTATCGAAGAGGCCGACGCTCGCCACTTCGATAGTTACCACCATCTCCGAATGGACCCCCTTGCGCCTTGCGCAGTTTGCTAAAGAACGTGTGATCCAGCCTCGACTAAGGAATTCCGGATAATGAGCGAAGGAATAGGCACGCTCGAACGCCACCTAGTCATCGGTGCAGGCCCCGTCGGCCTCGCTATGGCGGCAGCACTGAAGCGTCACGGTATTCCTTTCGACCTCGTCGACGCAGCATCGGGCGTCGGCGGCAACTGGCTCCACGGCGTCTATCGCCACGCGCACATCGTGTCTTCGAAGAAAGCGACGGAATATACCGATTACCCGATGCCGGACGACTATCCGGATTTTCCGTCCGCCGATCAGATGCTCGCCTATCTGACGGCATACGCAAACGATCGCGGAATTCTGAGTTCCAGCGAGTTCAATAAAAGCGTCGCGTCCGCATCGACCGACGGTGCGGGCACCTGGATCGTGAAATTCGCCGACGGCGAGAAGCGCCAATACAAAGGCGTCGTCGTCTGCAACGGTCATCACTGGGACAAGCGCTATCCCGATTTTCCTGGCAAGTTCACGGGCGAAATTCTGCACTCCAAGGATTACATCGGCCCCGAGCAGCTTGCCGACAAACGCGTGCTCGTGATCGGCGGCGGCAATTCCGGCGTCGATATGGCCTGCGATGCCGGCCGCTTCGGCAGTTCGTGCGATATCAGTCTAAGATCCGGCTATTGGTATTTGCCAAAAACATTCTTGGGGCGCGCGCTGACGGATATTCCGATTTGGGGATTGCCGATATTCCTTCAGCGCGCAATTTTGAAATCGATTGTCGCCGTCACCATCGGTGATTACCGGCGCTACGGCCTGCAATGGCCGGACCACAAAATTTTCGACCGGCACCCGGCATTCGGAACCGACCTTCTGAACGCCATCCGTCTCGGACGCGTCACTCCGCGGCCGGCGATCGATCATGTCGAAGGCAAGACCGTAACCTTCACCGATGGAACGACCGGCACGTACGATATCATCGTCGCGGCAACGGGCTTCAACACATCGTTCCCGTTCCTCCGCGAAGGCCTCGTGAAGGTCCACCGCGGCGTCGTGCAGGTTTATGGCGGAGCGTTCCCCGCAGGCATTCGCGGGCTTTACATCGTCGGATGGGCTCAGGCTCGCAATGGCTTCGGCCGTCTCATCACGCCGCTGTCCGATCTCTATGCGCGCATGATCACTTTGCAGGACGAGCTGACCCTTCCCCTCGGCACGCTGATGGAGAGTTCGTTCACGCAGCGGTTGCCGACGACGCATTTGGTCGATCCGGAAAAATCACGCCGCGAAATTCGTCTCGCCCACTGGATCTTGCCGCTGCTGAAATTGCGCGACCGTCGCTTGGCTCGAAAGCAAAAGCTCAAATCCGATAAAAGCCGTCTTACGGCACGCGCGTAGAGATTTCGGAAATACTCCGTTAGTGCCAAATTAATTATGCATAGCAGTTTCCACGTTTTGGCAATCCAATTGCCCAATTGGAAACCAATATCCCCTTAGGACGTTAGTGGCTCAAGGAATGGCCTGACGGTCTAAATACACGGGGTTCAAAATGAAATCGCTACCAGTCAAATCCGCGTTCGGCGGAGCCTTGCTCTCGCTCGCCGCGAGCAGCGGCGCCTGGGCCGCCGATCTCGGTCCCTATCAGCCCTATACGCCGCCGCCGCAGGAAGTACGCTACGATGCGCCTTCGATCTGGCAAGGCGCATATGTCGGCATCAACGGCGGCTATGGATGGGCCAATTCGAATGTCACCGATTCTGAGGGTGGCTACGGTGGCGCCCAGGTCGGCTACAACTGGCAGCGCGGGCGCCTAGTGTTCGGTATCGAAGGCGACTTCCAGGGCGGCGATATCGGCGGCCGTACCACGACGGCGTTTGACGATACAGTCCGCTCCAACATCAACTGGTTCTCGACCGTGCGCGGTCGTGTCGGTTTCGCCAGCGGACCTTGGCTCTTTTACGGCACGGGCGGCGTCGCATTTGCTGATGTCGATACGCGCGTTCGCTTCTCCAACGGTGATCGTTGGAAGAGCTCCGATACCCAGACTGGCTACGCCGCCGGCGGCGGTGTGGAATGGGCATTCACTCAGAACTGGAGCGCCAAAGCCGAATATCTTTTTGTCGGCTTGGGCGACGATGATCTTGGCGTGAATCAGGACTTCCACACCGTACGCGTCGGTCTCAACTACAAGTTCTGAATTTGAACTGCCGCAGAGCCTCTCGCTTTAGTTTTCGCGACGGCCCATCAGCCGTGCAGCTTCGGCGAGGGGCTCTGCTTCGTCTCCGAATATCGACAGCGCATCGATGCCGGACGCAATAGAGCGGTCGAGATAGCGACGCGCCTCTGCAATCCCAAGCATACCGATCAACGTCGCTTTGCCTGCGGCAGCATCTTTGCCCGTTGCTTTGCCGACATCCGCGCTTGAGCCTTCGGCATCGAGCAGATCATCGCTGATCTGGAACGCCGCGCCGAGGTGCTCGCCGTAAGTTTTGAGAGCCGCGCGCTGTTCGACGCTGGCGCCGCCCACGATCGCTCCCATTTCGCAGGCCGCCGTAATCAGCTTGCCGGTTTTCATCGCCTGCAATCGCATGACGTCCGAGATCGTCGGATCCGGGCGCGCGCCGAGCTTTCCGGCTTCGAGATCGAGAACCTGACCGCCGACCATGCCGTTGGAGCCCGAGGCAACCGCAAGCACATGCACGAGCTCGGCCTGTGCCTTGGGATTGTCGCGCCCCTTCGCCCCGCTGATCAGCTCGAATGCGAGCGCTTGCAGCGCGTCCCCGACCAGAATGGCCGTCCAGTCGTCGTAAGCCTTCCAGACAGTCGGGCGGCCGC
>JAEWCT010000091.1 GCA_023390485.1 Pseudomonadota bacterium | reverse complement strand
GCGCTCCTGGCGGCGCGGTTCGATCCACTCTATCGGGCGACGACGGTCGGCATCGAAGTGCTGCAGACGCTGCCGAGCTTCGTCTATCTCATTCCGGTTGTGATGCTGTTTCGCGTCGGCGATTTCGCGGCCTTGCTGGCGATCGTCGCGTTCGCGATCACGCCCGTCATAAAATTCACGATGACAGCGCTGCGCACGGTGCCGCCCCATCTTATCGAGGCCGGAAAATCCATCGGCTGCTCCAGCACCCAAATGGATTTTTATATCCGTTTCCCGCTGGCGCTGCCGTCCGTCCTTCTCGGCATCAATCAGGCGCTCCTGTTCGCGCTGGCGATGGTGGTGATCACGGCGTTGGTCGGCACGCGAGATCTGGGCCAGGAGGTCTACATCGCGCTGACCGCCGCCAATCCCGGACGTGGGCTTGTCGCTGGACTTTGCCTGGCGTTGCTCGGAATTTTGATCGATCGCCTCTTTCAGGCGGGGGTCGCGAAACTACAACATTCAAAAAGCGCGGAAGCGTTCGTGCACGGCGAACCGGTAGTCGCGTGACCTCAAAAGACAAGGGATTCGGAAGCATGGTGCCAAGTTCGGCAGAGTTCGTGATTATCGGTGGTGGCGTTATTGGCTGCAGCATCGCCTACCATCTCGCCAAGGCCGGCAAGAAAGACATCGTCGTTTTGGAGCAGTTCCAGCTCACGCACGGTGCCACTTGGCATGCGGCGGGCGTTGTTGGTCAGCTGCGGCCGTCCCGCAACGTCACGCGGATGCTGCAGAAGAGTATCGAGCTCTACGATGTGCTCGAGGAAGATACCGGACAGCCGATAGATTGGAAGAAAGTCGGCAGTCTCCGCATCGCCTCTTCCAAAGATCGCATGAAGGAATTTCGCCGTTCGGCAACGACGGCAAAGTCCTTTGGCCTCGAAATGCACCTCCTTTCACCTAAGGAAGCGCAGGACCTCTTCCCCATCATGACGCTCGACGGCGTCGAAGGGGCGACCTACATCGCCTCAGATGGCTACATCGATCCTGCAAGTCTGTGCCAAGCGCTCGCAGCGGGCGCCCGCAAACGTGGCGTCAAATTCGTTCAAAACTGCCAAGTGACCGGCTTCAAAGCCGAAGGCCGGCGGATCGTTGAGGTTCAGACCTCGGCTGGCCGCGTGCGCGCCGAAACCGTCGTCAATGCAAGTGGCATGTGGGGACACGAGCTTGGCAAGATGATGGGCACGCGCGTGCCGGCATTTGCCGTCGAGCACCAGTATCTCATCACCGACCCCATTCCGGATTTGCCGAAAGGTATGCCGACGGTCCGGGATCCCGATCTTCTCCTTTATTGGAAGCCGGAAGTCCGCGGGATTGTCGTTGGCGGATACGAGCCGAACACCGTCGCGTTCGCCCGTGATGGCATTCCCGCCGGATGGGATCAGCAGCTCATTCAAGAAAACTACGAGCGCTTCGAACAGCTCGCAATCAATGCGGCCAAGCGCACGCCGGTCGTCGGAACCGTCGGCGTCCGATCGATGATCAACGGCGCCATTCCGATTTCTGCCGACGGCGACTTCGTCATGGGTCGCGTCGCCGAACTCGATAACGTGTTCGTTTCATGCGGCTTCATTTACGGCATCGCAGCGGCTGGCGGCGCCGGTCTTGCGATGGCGGAATGGATACTGGAAGGGCGGCCAACGAACAATCTCTGGCCGCTTGATGTCCGGCGCTTCAACTTCCACCATAACACCAAGTACTTCATGTACGACCGCGCGACCGAGATCTACGCCAAGCATTACGCGATGAAGTGGCCGGTCGAGGAGCACAAGTCGGTCCGCAATGTCCGCTGTTCTCCGCTCTATTTCCCGCTGAAGGAACGGCGAGCGGTCTTCGGCTCTCGCGCGGGTTGGGAGCGTCCGAATTGGTTTGCCCCGGCTGGCGTCGAACCTGTCGACAAGCCGTCGTTCGATTGGCCGAACTGGTTCGAGCACGTCGCGAACGAACACCATCATGTCCGCGAGAAGGTGGGGATGATCGATCTTTCATCATTCGCAAAGATGGAGATGTTCGGGCCGAACGCGCTCTCGAGCTTGCAGAACCTGGCGGTCGCCGACATCGACCGCCCCATCGGCAGTGTCATCTATACACAACTCTGCAATGAGCGCGGCGGCATTGAAGCGGACATCACCGTGACGCGCCTCGATGAGGACCGGTTCTACGTTATCACCGGAACGGCCTACGGCGATCACGACTTCGGCTGGATCCATCGGCATCTTCCCACCAACGCTTCCGTCCGCACCGTCAATGTGACCTCGGCGTATGCCGTCATCAATCTTTGCGGACCGAAGTCGCGAGACGTGCTGGCAAAGGTCGCGGAAGAGAGCGTTACCACCGCCGACTTGCCTTACGGGCACATGAAGCATCTGACAGTTGGCGCAGCTCCAGTCATGGTGATGCGCGTCTCGTTTACCGGCGAGCTTGGCTATGAGCTGCATATTCCAAGCGAATATGCGGTTCACGTCTACAAGGTTTTGAAGGATGCAGGCGCGGAATTCGAGATCGCCGATTTCGGATATCGGGCTTTTAACAGCCTGCTGATCGAAAAGGGCTACTCGATCTGGGCGACGGATCTGTCTCCGGACTACTCGCCGTACCACTCGGGCGTCGAGTGGGTGATTGCGAAAGAGAAGGGCAACTTCATCGGCCGCGACGCATTGATAAAAATTGCGTCCAACGGGCCCGACCGCAAGCTCTGCGTCTTCAAGCTCGATCGCAAAGCACCGGTCAACGGTGGCGAAGCGGTTCTTCGCGACGGCAAGGTCCTCGGCGTCACGACCAGCGCCGACTACGGCCACACGATCGGGGCCCCCGTCGTCTACAGCTATATCGCAGCTTCAGAGGCGGTCCACGACAACTACGAAATCGAGGTCTACGGCGAAAAGTTCGGGGCCACGCGCGCAAAAGGTCCGCTCTACGATTCAGCCGGACAGCGCTTTTTAGCTTAGGGACGGGGAGAAAAACATAATGGATGTCCAGGAAATCAGCCGGCAGGAACGCGCCCGAGAAATTGCCGCGTCCGTCATCACGAACGGCCAAGTAAAGCCCGAGGATGTGCTCATCGACTCGCTCGGCGGCATGACCAACCGCAACTACCGCGCGACGATCAACGGCAGTTCCTACGTGGTACGCATTCCAGGCGAAGGGACCGACGAATATATGGACCGGTCTGGCGATGAGCTTGCCGGCCGCATCACGTCCGATCTTGGCGTCAACGCACCGCGGCTCTACTACGATCTCAAGACCGGCGTGCAGATCACGAAGTTCATCGAGAACGGCAAGACCATGAACTCGGAGCTCTTCAAGGATCCGGGGGCCATCAAGCGGGCAGCGCGAAGCTTTCACAAACTTCACACGAGCGGTCAGAAGTTCGCCAATCGGTTCGACGAGAAAGTCGTCGCGCAGGAATACATCGACATCCTCAAGAGCAAGAATGCGCGCGTGCCCGAGGGATACGAGCGTGTACAGAAGGAAGCTGACGGAATACGCGAGGCACTCGCCGCATCGTGCGGTGAGCTTGTCGCTTGTCATAACGATCCGGCGCCGGAAAATCTCGTCGACGCAGGCGATCGCATGTACATTCTCGATTGGGAATTCGGCGGCAACAACGACCCATTTTGGGATCTCGCTGACCTCGCGGTCGAAACGAACTTCTCGGAAGAACAGGATCGGCTGCTGCTCGAAGCCTACCTCGGCCGTCCGCCAAAGCAGAGCGAATACGGTCGCATCGTACTACAGAAATCGATGGTTTTTCTGCTTTGGACACTCTGGGGGCTGTTGCAGGAAGCCAACAAGAATCCGCGTCCCGCCTATCATTTCGCGAGCTATTGGGACTACGCGATGGACCGTTTCACGCGGTGCCAGCAGATCATGAATGCGGACAATTTCCGCGATCTCGTCAATGTCGTTCGTAAGGGAGATTGAACGCGCCATGAAGGTTCTCGTGCCTGTGAAGCGGGTGGTCGACGCGAACGTCAAAATTCGGGTCAAACCGGACCATTCCGGAGTCGATCTTGCCAATGTGAAAATGGCAATAAATCCCTTTGACGAAATTTCTGTTGAGGAGGCCATCCGCCTGAAGGAACGGGGAACGGTCAAGGAGGTCGTTGTCGTCTCGATCGGCCAGGCCAAATCCGAAGATGCGCTTCGGTCCGCTCTCGCGATGGGTGCGGATCGTGCCATCCTGATTGAAACGGACGGCGAGGTCGAGCCGCTGGCGGTCGCAAAAATCTTGAAAGGCGTATCGTCGAGTGAAAAGCCGGATTTGATCATCGTCGGAAAGCAAGCGATCGACGACGATTCAAATCAAACCGGCCAGATGCTGTCGGCACTCCTTGGCTGGGGACAAGCGACGTTCGCATCCAAAATTGAAATTGCGGATAGCAACGCGAAAGTCACGCGCGAAGTCGATGGCGGCCTGCAGACGATCGAACTGAAGCTCCCGGCTGTGATCACGTCGGACCTCCGTCTCAATGAACCGAGATATGCCTCGCTTCCCAACATCATGAAGGCGAAGAAAAAACCAATTGAAAAGAAATCTGCCGCGGATTTCGCCGTCGACATCAGTCCACGGTTCAAAATTCTGAAGACGGAGGAGCCTGAAAGCCGAAAGGCTGGCGTCAGGGTCAACTCGACCGCCGAGCTTGTGGACAAGCTCAAGTCCGAAGCGCGCGTGATCTAATCCCGAGGAACGACAACCTATGGCTATCCTCCTTCTCGCTGAACACGACAACAAAGCTCTCTCGGAGCAAACCGCTAGGGCCTTGACTGCGGCCCAAGCGATCGGCGGCGACGTGCATGTTCTGATCGCCGGAATGGACGCCGGGAGCGCTGCCGAAGAAGCCGCGAGGCTATCCGGTGTGACAAAGGTCCTTCTCGCTGACGATGCCTCCCTGGCCCATCAGTTGGCTGAGCCGCTTACAGCTTTGATCGTTTCCCTGGCGAGCGATTACGACACCATCCTTGCCCCGGCCACCGCGATCGCAAAGAGCGTGATGCCGCGTGTCGCTGCTCTTCTCGATGTAGGTCAGGTCTCGGAGATCATCGAGGTGGTGGCGTTCGATACGTTCAAGCGCCCCATTTATGCGGGTAATGCCATTCAGACCGTCCAGACGACCGATAAGAAGCGCGTCATCACCATTCGCGCGGCGGCCTTTACCGCTGCGGGACCCGGCGGCTCGGCAACCATTGACACCGTGATCTTCGCCGCCGACCCCGGGCTTTCAACCTTTGTAAGCGCTGCGCTTTCGTCAAATACAGGAAGACCCGATCTGACAGCCGCAAAAATTGTCGTCTCGGGCGGCCGCGCGCTGGGCTCGGCCGAAAAATTCAAGGAAGTCATCCTTCCTGTTGCCGACAAGCTTGGAGCGGCGGTTGGCGCGTCGCGCGCTGCGGTGGATTCCGGCTTCGCCCCGAACGATTGGCAAGTCGGTCAAACCGGCAAGATCGTCGCGCCGGACCTCTATATCGCTTGCGGTATTTCCGGCGCCATTCAACATCTTGCAGGCATGAAGGATTCAAAAATCATCGTTGCCATCAACAAGGACCCCGACGCGCCGATCTTCCAGGTCGCGGACTATGGTCTTGTGGCTGATTTGTTCGACGTTCTGCCGGAGTTCAAAAGCGCACTATGAGGGAATACGCTTGCGGAATTCTCGTGGACCGTAAACGTCTGTTGTTGGGATTCCGCGCGCCTCACAAGAAGATCCTGCCAAACTAATGGGATGTCCTCGGCGGGATGGTCGAGCCGGGCGAGACTTTGCATCAGGCGTTGATCCGCGAACTGAACGAAGAGATCGGGATCATCCCCGATCGCTTCGAATTGCTCGGTGCAGTCCTCGACCCGAACGAAGCCGCGCGCGGAGGAGCGCGATACCACCTATTTCGCGTCTCCAGTTGGCAAGGCGGAGAACCACAAATTAGAAATCACGAGCATACGAAGCTCGGATGGTTCACACTGGAGGAGGCGTGTTCGCTGAGCGAATTGGCGTTGGAAGAATATCGCCCATTTTTCGCGCGCGCCGTCGCTTGAGGATTCGGCGCTTCATTGCGCATTTGGTTTTTCGTAACGCGCCGAAATCAGGAATTCGGCAAGGTCGAATTTCCAGTGCTGACGATCGTACGCAAACGCTTTTCCCGAAGTATCCATGATCACCTGCCCCAGTATGATTGTGGGCGAGCCCTTCGGAACGTCCAGGAGTTGCGCCTCTTCTTTTGAGAGATACGCACCACGCAAGGTCGTATTGGAATGGCCGACAGTGACGCCGTAGGTCTCCTCCCATAGCGTCAGGATGGAGCCCGTTAACGGTCGATCGAGAAATTCAGGAAATCGCGAAGGCGCAAGATACATGGCTTCGATTGCGGCGGCACGGTCGCCGAGCATCAAGAGTCGCCTTACAAAATAAGCGTTCTCGTGTTTCTTCAGTCTTAGCTCAGTACGCACCGTATCGGGCGGATCGATCTCGCCGACATGGAGAACGCGTGCCCGCGCGTCGCGGCCGCGGACTCCTACGCTGTTGAGAAAGCTTACCGACTTGGTTGGAGCGAATTGTAGGCGGGGTTCGGCCACGAACCAGCCTTTGCGATTGGAACTCGCAACAAGTCCTTGATCTTCGAGACGCTCATAGACACGCCGCGCCGTCATCCGGCTGATGCTGCGTTTTTCACTCAATTCTCTCTCGGAAGGAAGTTTTATTCCCGGATGCAAGGCGTGAGAGCGGATTTGCTGCGCAATGTCGTCGGAAATGCGCGTCGTAATAGGCAGCGATTGGTCTTTCGCTTTCAAGTTCTTGCTCCTGGCCAAGGCATAACCCCGTTGCAATATCGATTTATTCCCGCTCGCGTCCAGTCGCGATCGCAGGTGCCCAAACAGCACCGCAAATAATTGCGCGAAATGCTGTCGAGCTCTTGCGGACACAACCGCGTTGTGTTGGTATATACCAGATCAACATTGCTGGGTACTGGAGAGAGTGATGGTGTCGTTGCCCTCAGAAGCCGAGATCGTGATCATTGGCGGTGGAGTTCTTGGCACGTCCATCGCATTCCACCTCGCCAAGCGAGGCGCCAAAAACATTGTCCTCATAGAGAAGAATGAGCTGACGCACGGCTCGACGTGGCACGCTGCTGGAATGGTCGGACAGTTGCGCGCTTCCCGCAATCTCAGCAGGTTGCTGCAGGATAGCGTCCGCATTTATGAGAGCTTGGAGGCGGAGACAGGCCAATCGCCGGGCTGGCGCCGCACCGGAAGTCTCCGCTTGATAAGTGGCCGCGATCGGATGCTCGAGGCAAAACGTTCTCTGACGATTGCCAAAACCGTTGGACTCGAGGCTGATATTGTTTCCGCCGCCGACGTTCAAAAGCTATTCCCCATCGCAGAAACGGGAGATCTCGACGGCGCGCTCTATGTTCCGGGCGATGGCGTCGCGGATCCGACGAGCCTGACACTCGCCTTCGCCGCCGGAGCTCGGAAATTTGGAGCAACAATTTGCCAGAACGTCGCCGTCACGGGATTTATCCGCGAGGGACGGCGGATCACCGGCGTGCAAACTTCGCGCGGCGAGGTGCAGTGCCGTGTTGTCGTGAATGCCGCTGGCGTCTGGGCACGGCAACTCGGCAAGTTGATGGGAGTCAACCTCGCTTGCTGCGGATTGGTTCATCAATATCTGATTACCGAACCGATCGCCGGCCTCGATGCCAGCATGCCATCCGTCCGCGATCCGGATGTCTCGGTTTATTATAAGCCGGAGGCGAACGGTCTCGTGGTGGGTTGCTGGGAACTCGACACTGCATCCTTTGACGAAGACCCGATCCCGACCGGGTTTGGCCGCGAGCTGCTTCCGCCGGCGATGGAGCGCTTCGAGCCGTTTATCGATGCTGCCATCAAGCGCACGCCCGTGTTGGCGAAGACAGGAATTCGCGATGTCATCACCGGACCAATTCCTTTTTCCGCGGATGGCGATTTTGTCATGGGGCCGATTCCGGACCTCGATAACGCGTTTATTGCGTCGGGCTGCGTCGTCGGTATCGCTGCAGGCGGCGGCATCGGCAAGGCCATGGCGGACTGGATTGTCGATGGCAGGCCGTCGTTGGATCTCTGGCCCGTTGATGCGCGAAGGTTCGGCGCGGTGCACGGAACCGCAGCATATATCTTCCCGCGCGCCAAAGAAATTTACGGCAAGCACTACACGCTGCAGCCACCTGGACATGAACCGGCCTCGAGCAGAGACTTTCGACGCAGCCCTCTGTTC
>JAEWCT010000005.1 GCA_023390485.1 Pseudomonadota bacterium | reverse complement strand
TCGAGCATGTGTCGATCACGCTTGGGAGCGGCACGGATGCCTTCGAGGCTGTGCAGGACGTCAGCTTCGCCATCGAGCCGGGCGAGTTCGTTTGCATCCTCGGCCCTTCGGGATGCGGAAAGTCCACGCTACTTGGCGCGCTCGCCGGGCACATCAAAATTGCGAAGGGCAGTCTTCATGTCGATTCGGAGAACGTCGGGAGGCCGCATCCAGATCGCGGCATCGTCTTCCAGCATCACACGCTCTTTCCGTGGAAATCGGCGCGGGACAACGTCGCGTTCGGCCCAAAGATGCTCGGTATCGGCAAGTCGGAGCGGCGACGGCTGGCGAGCGAGATGCTCGAGCTCGTCGGCTTGAGCGACTTCGCCGATCGCTATCCGAAACAGCTTTCGGGCGGCATGCAGCAGCGTGTCGAAATCGCGCGCGTGCTGGTGAACCGGCCGCGGCTTCTACTGATGGACGAGCCGTTTGGCGCGCTCGACGCGTTGACGCGATTGATGATGCAGGAGCTATTGCTCGCAATTTGGCAACGTGTGCCGACGACCATCGTTTTCGTGACGCACGATATCGACGAAGCGTTATTTCTCGCGGACCGGATCATCGTCATGAGCCCACGTCCCGGCCGGATACTCGAAGTGATCGAAGTTCCGTTCGCGCGTCCTCGTCCGACGGAAATTATGGCGTCGCAGGAATTCGGGAAGTTGAAAGCGCACTGTCTCTCGCTTTTGCGATCGACGCTGGATCGCAATGTGCTGCAACGGCTCAGCCCACTTGGGATCGCTGCAAATACGCGCAGCTGATCGCGGCGCTTATGAAGTAATCGGATATCGACTTCATTTTTTCTTGGTACGGCATTGCGCCAGGCCGCGCTTAGAAGTTTTGGAAATCTTTCTGCATGCTTGAGCCGCGGATCGGACAACGATTGCGGCGAAGGTTGATCAGTGACGGGGACTTCATGAGCTTGGACAAGATCGTCGATGGCCTCACCGAGGTGACGTGCGACGTCCTTGTGATCGGCGGTGGCACAGCGGGGCCCATGGCTGCGCTCAAGGCCAAGATGAAAAACCCGGCCGCCAAGGTGATTTTGCTCGAAAAGGCGAATGTCAAACGTTCGGGCGCCATCTCGATGGGCATGGACGGATTGAACAACGCTGTCATCCCGGGCCATGCGACGCCCGAGCAGTACACAAAGGAAATCACCATCGCCAACGATGGCATCGTCAACCAGAAGGCTGTGCTTAAGTACGCAGAGCAGTGCTATTCCATCATCAAAGAGCTCGATAAATACGGCATCCGATTTCAGAAGAACGAGAACGGCGATTTCGCGGTGAAGAAGGTGCACCACCTCGGCACCTACGTCTTGCCGATGCCGAATGGCGATACCGTGAAGAAGGCGCTCTATCGGCAGCTTCGCCGCGTTCAGCTTCTCATATCGAACCGCTACATTGCAACGCGACTGCTTCTCGGGAAGGATGGCAGGGCCGCGGGTGCAATCGCCGTCAACACACGAACTGCGGAATTCCTCGTCATCAAGGCGAAGGCCGTGATCCTTTGCATGGGAGCCGCAGGACGTCTCGGCCTACCCGCGTCGGGCTACCTTTTCGGTACCTATGAAAACGCAGCCAATTCCGGCGACGGTTATGCGATGGCATACCATGCAGGTGCAAAGCTCGCGAACCTCGAGTGTTTCCAGATCAATCCGCTGATCAAGGACTACAACGGACCGGCTTGCGCCTATGTGGCAGGGCCGTTCGGTGCCTATACGGTGAATAACGAAGGCGCACGTTTCATCGAATGCGATTACTGGTCGGGCCAGATGATGCTGGAGTTCTATAATGAGCTGCAGTCCGGAAAGGGCCCCGTTTTCCTGAAGCTCAACCATCTGCACGAGAATACGATTTCAGAGATCGAGTCCATTCTTCACAAGGTCGAGCGGCCTTCTCGCGGACAATTTCACGCCAACCGCGGAACCGATTACCGCCGCGGCGCAATCGAAATGCACGTCTCCGAAATCGGCTTCTGTTCGGGACATAGCGCGTCCGGCGTTTTTGTTGATGAGTTCGCGCGAACGACGGTGTCGGGCCTTTACGCGGCCGGCGACATGGCGAGTGTCCCGCATAGCTATATGCTCGGCGCCTTCACAAACGGATCGATCGCCGGCGAGCATGCCAGCGACTATGCAAAAGAAGTCGCATACGCCGATTACGATCCGGAGGATGTCGCGCGCGAGAGAGACCGCGTCCTGACGCCGACACAACGCGAGGATGGCATTCCACCCAATCAAATCGAATACAAGACCCGCCGCCTGGTGAATGATTACCTGCAGCCGCCGAAGGTGCCGCAAAAATACCGTTTAGCCCAATCGCGCTTTGCCGAAGTCCGGGAAGATTTAGAGACAGGGATGATTGCGCGGAACGCACACGAACTGCTACGAGCACTCGAAGCGTCGTCTATCCTCGATTGCGCCGATATGGCGGCTTGCGCCTCGCTGTTCCGGACAGAAAGCCGCTGGGGGCTCTATCATTTGCGGACGGATCATCCCGAAAGAGATGACGAGAACTGGTTCTGCCATACGCTTCTCGGCAAAAGCGCAGGCCGGATGACTTGCGAAAAGAGAGCCGTCGATCCCTACGTCGTTCTGATCGAAGACGACGAGAAGGACGCTTACAATCGCCAGCGCATCGAAGCGCGGACTTAAACCATCAAAGCTGTAGGGGAGTTCATCAT
>JAEWCT010000372.1 GCA_023390485.1 Pseudomonadota bacterium | reverse complement strand
CGCTCGACTCCTTCAACACCGACCCGGCCGACACGCCGCTCGGCCCCTTGTTGGGATCGACGACGACGCCTTTGCTCGCATCGGTGGCCAGAGCGTCGGCGACGGAACTTCCATAGCGGGGGCCGACATAGGCTTTGAGACAGTCGAGGAGGGGCCCGGTCGCGTCGGAGCTTGCGAATTCAATCGATTTGCCGACTTCGGTCGCGACGCCAGTCGCCAGATCCTCGATACCGGCCTTCACCGCATCCGAGCGATAAACGCGTTCGGCGACCGCGGTGGCCAGCTGTTGTGACTTCTCGCTGTCGGCCAGGGACTGGAGGCGCTCCGACCAGCTCGTCTCGTTCGTTATCTCCGCAACCGCGATATCGACGCGGCTGTCGATGATCTGGTCGAGATTCCGTTGCCGCCACTGATCAGCAACTAAGACGTTGTAATCAATAGATTTCGTGCCGTTCTTGATCGCGTCCGTCGCGATCCCGATGACGGCGGCCCTGAGCGCGGCATCATCTTTGGCCTGACAGGCCTCGTAATCCGCCCGGCTGATGGGCTCGGCGACGGCGATCCGCAGTGGGATCTGGCACAATATCATCGCCGTAACGGTCAGCAGCGAAACGGGCAGACGCAAGGAAACGGTCACTTCAGCTCAGTCCCCGGCCGATCCTACCGGTGGGCTTCCGCGGGTCGCGGCCGGTAACGCCGGTTTAAGTATAAAGCATCGATTACGTGGGAACAGTGTCTAGAAGCTCAGGGTTGCTGGATAATCGTCTATCGTGGAGCGCTTACTCGGGCTCGGTCTCAAAAATACCTATCTCAAAGGAGATTGCATCCTGACGAACCAAAGTCTCCCTCCAGGAAGGCGTAGCCTTGTGCTGCAATGCAGCAACGGCGGGCGTCAAACGGCGGCGCGGCATGTCGTCCACCTTAACCAATCGTCAGTAACCTGAGGTCAAAACCTATGGCGTTTTCAGCTACTTCGTAATACCTTCACAAACCAAATCTGAACTGAGGGTATTTGCAAAATAGCTCAAATCCGCGGCGACGCGACAAAGTTGCGTTGGCATCTGTAGCAACCCCGTCGTATTAGCGTCCCACAGGGTAATAACGAGTTCAACGTAGGTAATGAAAAACCAAGAAAAATTTCAGCCTCCTCGCGGAAGCGTTTACATTCCCGGCGGGAAATCAGGGGTTTTGCTGGTTCATTCATTGGGCGGCTCGCCGCTTGAAATGAAAGCTATCGCGCATACGCTCGCCCGTAAGGGACTGACGGTCTATTGCCCCGTAGTTCCGGGCCTCACCTTTGGCACCGACGTTTCCGGCCTTTCCACCTGGCAGGACTGGTATAAGTCGGTTTCCGACGCGTTCGATCACCTGCGCAGCGTTTGTGACAACGTCATTATCGGTGGCGCTTCGGCCGGCTCGATCCTGGCCTTGAGGCTCGCTGCCTATCGTCAAGACCAAGCCTGTGGCGTCATGCTTTACGCTCCGACGCTCGCAGTTAATGGCTGGGCCATCCCGAAGGCGATCAAGCTCTTCCATCTCGTCACCGACAAGTGGACAGCCCGCCTTTTCAAATTCCGCACACCGGCGCCCTACGGCATCAAGGATGAGCGCGTACGCAATTTCGCGCTTGATTCGATGCGCGGCAGCGACAACATGCCGGCCGACATTACCGAGCGCGGCGGCGGCACCGTCTACGAATTCTTCTGCCTCGTGCGCAACGTCCGGCCGATGCTGCCGCTCGTGAAGCTCCACACGCTGATCTTCCATCCGCGCCACGACGACCAGAGCGACATCAAGAATACGATGGCGCTTCAGCGTCAGCTCGGCGGCATGGTCGAAGTTTCAGTTCTCGACGACAGCTATCACTTGGTCACGCTCGATCGCCAGCGCGGCTACGTCGTCGAACGGACGATGGAATTCGTGGACCGCTTGCTGGCCCGCCAGGTCGACAAAGTCGCGGTACAAAAGCCCGCTTCGACCGGTTCGAAGCAGTTGGGGGCGGCTGAGTAACAGTCGCCGTCCTCCGGCATTCTTTTGCCCTATCGCAGAAAGGCGGCCCCAACCGATGTTGGTGCCGCCTTTTCTGTTTCAGAATTCGCTGTTCGTTAGTCCGAGGCGACCGACGGCTGGGGTTGCGGCTGAGGCTGCGTGGCAACCGCCTTCTCGGGAGTCTTCTTCTTTTTATGCGTTGTCGCCGCGACATTCGTGGCGGCGGGTTTGGCCGCGCCTGCAGCGGTCTTGCTCGGCTTCTTCGTCGCGCCCGCCGCTTCCTTCTTCACGGGGCCAGGAGCAGCGGCCGCATCTGGAGCACAGGACGGCAAATCAGCCGGAGCGCGCGTCCAGATAAAAGATTTGCCCAAAAAGCGCATGCCCTTGTAGCCGGTCACCTTGAGCGTATCGGCATCAACGAGGTCGAGGGCGACGTCGTAGGATTTGCCTTCCTTGGGATCGTAAACCCAGCCATTGTCGAAACCGCCGCCGGAGAGCTGTACGAGATCGCCCAGCACCGGCAGGCCGCAAATCGGACGGCTGCGCTGCGAAGCATCTGGATTGTATCTGTCGACCTTGGGTTGGCCGTCGCTAGCCATTGGCTCTTGCAGCCAGTAGATCTTCCCGCATAGCGTCGTCGGCGTGCAGATCTCGATCTTGACGGCGCCTTTTCCGGTGTCG
This sequence comes from Pseudomonadota bacterium, assembly GCA_023390485.1. Taxonomy (GTDB): domain Bacteria; phylum Pseudomonadota; class Alphaproteobacteria; order Rhizobiales; family Hyphomicrobiaceae; genus Hyphomicrobium_B. Next base: position 5,109 of record JAEWCT010000372.1, on the reverse strand, counting down.
TCATACCAGACGCCGACCTCTTTCGGATCGGCCGCCGCCGGGACGGGGCGGATGGTAGCACCGAGCAAGCATGTTGCGACCGCGAGGGCGGCAGCTGAACAATTCGCAATATTGAAGCTACGCATGACAATAAACCGCAGATCAAAGCTCAACTTTACTACTCCTATGCCCCGAAAGCGGCAAAACATTGGAACTTATTTGTTAAACGGTCGCTAAGGCTTTCGGGGAAATTGTCCCCGCACCGACAATTGACCTTTGTCCCGGTCCGAAGCGGAACGTGACGCGGGACGTTTTGGCGTTTGGCTGTGGTCGTGCCGAGACAATAGAGCTATATGACCCTGCATAAGGCGCGCGGGTATTGATGCGGAGTTCGCGCCATCTGCAGGCCCCAAGGCCCAATAGAAACCCCTCTGAGAGATCCGGCAGATACATGGTTTTTACTCTCGCGCTTCGTAATTTGTTGCACGATCGCGTTCGTTTGGCGGTTACGCTTATCGGTATTCTTTTCTCTATCGTCCTCGTGGCTGTGCAACTCGGTCTATACCTCGGGTCGAGCCGGATGATCACGGCCAATATTGCCCGCTCGAATGCCGACCTCATAGTAACGACCTTCGGCGCCAAAAGCTTCGAAGACGGCGGTCTTTTGCTGGGCGATCGCGAACGTCACCAGGCACTCGCGACGCCGGGCGTGGAAAGCGTCGTGCCGCTGGTCGTCGCTTTCGCGGAATGGCGGAAGCCCGAGGGCGGTTCCTCGCGCGTGGTTCTAATTGGCTCCGATGCCGACGATCAGGGCCTCCTTCCGTGGGGCCTTATTCAAGGCACGGTCGAAGACATCAAAGCGCCTGACGCCATCGCCGTCGATAGCACGTACCTGAACGAACTTGGTATTAACGGCATCGGTGACACCGCACAGGCCGCTGGTGGCCGCGTCAAGATCCGTGCGCTGACGGAAGGCATCCGCTCCTTCACGCAATCGCCCTATGCATACACGACGCTCAACCGTGCTCGCCAGTTGCTCGGAGCCGACGACGACAAATCGACCTTTCTGCTCGTGAAGCTGGCGCCCGGGGCGAACATCACGGAAGTGCAAAAAGATCTCGGGCGTCGCCTCGATTCAGCCGACGTGTTGACCAAGGACGAATTTGAAAGCCGCAGCCTCAAGCAATGGCTGTTCCGCACGGGCGCGGGCTTGGCGCTGATCGGAGGCGCAATCCTCGGCAGCCTCGTCGGAACAGTTATCGTCGCCCAGACGCTATACTCGAGTACCAAGGATCACATTCACGAATTTGCAACGCTCCGCGCGCTCGGATCGTCTAGAGGCTACATTTATAAGGTAATTCTGGCTCAGGCCGGCTTGAGCGCAATCATGGGTTACGTGCTCGGCATGGCGATTGCCTTATTGATACTTTACTTGAGTAGGAATTCGTCGTTGCCGTTGGTGATGACGCCGGGCTTGGCATTCTGGCTTTTCGCGCTGACGCTGTTCATGTGCGCGATCTCGGCGCTTTCGGCCATCGTCAAGGTCACTAAGATAGATCCGGCTACGGTGTTTGCGAGATGACAACGACCCCCGTCATGCAAGCGGATAATATCGTCAAGGAGCTTGGTGCCGGTGCTGGCTTGGTGGTCGCCGTCAAAGGCGTCTCGCTGGAGCTGGTCCCCGGAGAGCTGACGCTGCTGATGGGGCCTTCGGGCTCCGGCAAAACCACGCTTCTCTCGATTCTCGGCTGCATCATGAAGCCGACGTCGGGAAGCATCCGCATCGCCGATACGAAGATCGACGGCTTGTCCGCCGAAGAGCTGGCCAAGGTGCGCCGGGATCACCTCGGTTTCATTTTCCAGTCCTACAACCTGTTCCCGACGCTGAATGCCATCGAGAACGTTCGCATCGCTCTCGACGTCAGGGGCATCAAAGGTTTCGCAGCGACGAGCCGCTCCGAAGAAGTCCTGCGTGAGGTCGGTCTCGGCCACCGCCTGACCAACTATCCGCGCAACCTGTCGGGCGGCGAGCAGCAGCGCGTTGCGGTCGCTCGCGCGATCGCAAGTTCACCTTCGATCGTGCTTGCCGACGAGCCGACCGCCGCACTCGACAGCGAGAACGGACATGCGGTGATGGCGCTGCTGTCGCGTATTGCCAAGGAACAGCATCGCAGCGTGCTTGCCGTGACGCACGACCCGCGAACCTTGGGCTACGCCGATCGCGTCGTGCGCATCGAAGACGGAAGAATTGTCGGCGAAGAGCGCCGGCCGGAAGGCATAGATTCCCCCGAAATTACGGATTTGACGAAGAGGCGAAAGCTGCATGCTTAAGAAGATTGATCCTACCGTCACGGCCATTCTGGGCGCCGCCGCCCTGGCGATGCTGGGTGGTTTCGCTTTCAACACCCTGACCCATAGTGAGTTTTCTAGCGTGGCGGGCCCGGCGCATGCCGACGCTACAACCCCAACGGCGCAGTGGGCGGCATCCGCTACCGCGCGCGTAGAGCCGAAGGACGGCGAAGTTCGCATTGCGAGCGAAGTCGGCGGCAAGATCGACGAAGTCATTGCCAGCACCAACGATCAAGTGAAAGCCGGCGATCTCCTGATCCGCCTCGAGGACGCCGATTATTACAACAAGATCGCCGCGGCAGCCGCCGAAGCAAGCGTTCGCGAGCGTGAGCGCGGCGAAGAAGCGGCAACCGGTCTGGCGCTCGATCGCCGCAACGCCGAAGACGCCGTCGCCAAAGCGCAGCGTAGCGTTTTCGCCGCCCACGAGGCTTTCGACGCGGTCTACCGCGCTCAGAAAACCGAAAAAGGCAATGCCGATGCGGTCGACAAGGCGCGCAAGGATCTCGCCGCCAAGGTTGACGCTTTGGCTGCCGCAAAGTCGAAGCTTGCCCAGGTCAACGCACAGCCGAACATGCCGCTGCAGCAGCGTTTGGAATCGTCGCTGGCTCTCGCCCGTTCGGATCTGACTTCGGCCGAACTCGCTCTCGAGCGCACGCGTATCCGCGCCCCGGCTGACGGCACCGTTCTGAACGTGCTGGCGCGCGTCGGTGAAACCGCGGTTCCTTCACCCGAAAGCGCCGTCGTGGTCTTCGGCGACATGTCGAGCCTTCGCCTTCGCGCAGAAGTCGAAGAGCGTGACGCAGCAAGAGTTCATGTCGGTCAGCGCGTCGTCGTGAAGGCAGACGCCTTCCCCGACAAGACGTTCGAAGGAACCGTCACGTCGATTTCGCAGTCGTTGGCTGCGCCGCGGATCGCAACCCGCGGTCCGCGTCGTCCCAACGATGTCGAAGTGGTCGAAGTCATGGTCTCGCTCGACGATCATCCGCCGCTCTTCACCGGCATGCGCGTCGACACCTTCTTCAAGCTCGACAATCAGGCCGCGAACGCTTCGAGCGGCACGAAAGCGAACTGATCAGTTTATTCTGACAGCAGAAAAGGGCGTCCGTGATTACCACGGGCGCCCTTTTTCTTGCTCGCGAATGAGATCGCGACGGGCCGTTTCAAGCCGCCGCCCGCGCCGTAGCATCGATCTGAGCCGTCAGCCGCGGATCGAGCCCTAGCTCGTGAGCGAGCGACCCCAAAAACTGCGCTTCAGCTGGAGAATCGTCCGCAACAGCCATACGCGCCGCAGCATAAAGCTGGATGGCTTCCTGTGGTGTCTGCACCGACGTCGCCAGCTCTTTGATGGTATGCGGATGATTGAGCTCGTTCGCCAGGAAGGACTCGGATTCACGATCGAGGCCTGCCTCTTTGATTCCGGTCATGATCTTCGCCTGCTCGGCCGGATCGATGCGCCCATCGGCAAAGGCCGCAGCAATCATCGCCTGCAGATAATGGACCGCCGCATCATTCGTCATCGCAGCGGGTTCAAAGCCTGAGCCAGTCGGGGGTGGTTCGGCCGAAATCGCGGCTTGGGTCGTCTGAGCCTTTTGGACATCCGTCGTCCCGGCTGAGTCGGAAAGCAATGGCTTCCCTTGCTCGTAGTTCTGAATGGCCTTGTAGGCGAGACCGCCGAGCATCGCGAGGGCTCCGAGCTTCGCTGCTCCGGTCGCGACGGACCGGCCCGTCTGCGTTCCGAGCAAGAGACCGCCAAGGCCACCGGCGGCTGCGGTCGATGCGTAAGGATTGTTTTGAATGAGGCCTTTAAGCTTCTCGAGCATCTCGCTCGTTTGCGGATCCGAGGTGAGGCGTCCGAGAGCATCGCTCGCACCGGTCTGTTGGCCGATGCGTTCCGAGCCCTCCTTCACACCCTCCGTCGCCTGCGCAAGGACCCGGCTCAGGATGTCTCCGATGCCGCCACCACTGCCCGATACCGAGCCACCGGCCTCGCTGAGCTTGTCTCTGATCTGAGCGAGAATGTTCCCGAAATCCGGGGAAGAGCCGGCAGTGCCCTGTCCGGGCTGGGAAGAGACGTCCGCAGGCGATTTTGTTTGCGCTTGCGACAGGCTCTGGCTGATCTGGTTCAGGATATCGCCAACGCCGCCGCCGGCACTTCCGCTTTGCGCGCCTTGAGTTCCGCCTCCGGCATTCCGAAGAATATCATTCAAAATATCTCCAATGCTGCCGCCGGGCGGGTTGGCGCCATTCGGTTGTCCTGGAGTTGAAGAGCCCGCAGGCGCTGCGCCGCGAACAATATTTTCGAGCATGGATTTGGCGTCGAACATAGCGGGGGTTCCTTCTGTTTCAGCCGCACGGCTGAAACGTAGGCACGCACCCGGTCATGCACAATCCGACGCCTGAACAATCCTTTCGGAATTATTCCGCCGCGAGCGGTAACGGACGAGGGCTCTCGGCACCCGACGAACTGCCCGGCGGCGATTGCGGCTCGTCGCGCGGGCCGATGAAGCGTCCGAAAATACGCTGCATGACATTGCCGAGGTCATCCATCACGGTAAAGAACGACGGCACGAACACCAGCGACAGCATCGTGGAAACCAACAAACCGCCGATAACCGAGATCGCCATCGGCGCGCGGAATTCGCCGCCGTCGCCAAGTGCAAACGCGCTGGGAAGCATGCCCGCCGCCATAGCCAGTGTCGTCATGATGATGGGCCGCGCCCGCTTGCGGCCGGCATCAATGATTGCCGTGGAACGGTCAACTCCAGCGGCAATCTCCTCGAT
>JAEWCT010000313.1 GCA_023390485.1 Pseudomonadota bacterium | reverse complement strand
CACATATGATAGCGGTGCCACATGCGCGCCGAGCCCGTCTCGATTGCGGCTTCGCGCAGGCCCGCACAGTCTTCCGTCGCTGCCCTACGGGAATGGGTGATTTTGCCGAATTCAGGATGCGTCGCCGCCCAAGTATCGGCGGGGCCAGGGTTGCCGTCGGCCAACCCTGCATAGTTCGCATTGGCACTTGATGCGGCGATAGCAAGAAGCGAGAGGGAAGCTACGAGTGCGCTCACAATATGTTTTGCAGTAACGTTCATCTGGACAATTCCTCTGAATGTTAGACGGCAAAGGACCCCCTCCAGAGCTGCCATTCGCTGCAACTTCGGTGCAGATCGTGAAATGCGCCATCTCCCGCAATAGTCCGCTCGAACTAGCTACCTGGATTTGACGAAGCGTCTATTGAAAGCGGATACAAATTGCGCGTGCTGAACCGCGTAGCACCGTTCAAACGCGTTCATAACTTGTCGCCGCTCAGCGTATCTTGACTTGCCGAGAGATCCGTAATTCCAGTCCTTGTAGTTGATTGCTGTGCTGTCAATTCGATTCCTGCGTAGCTCGCAGAGACAGCGGAAAAAGAGGGGGCGGCGATGTCGATGGATCCCAACGCGAGTGAAACAACGTCCGGGATTGTCGGGATTGAGCCACCGCCTTCATCGACCGGGATCCTGGAATCGCTTGGCCCAGGATTGGTGACGGGTGCAGCTGACGACGATCCGAGTGGTATCGCGACGTATAGCCAAGTTGGCGCGCAATTCGGTTACGGCCTTGCTTGGACCATGCTGTTCAGCTTCCCGCTGATGGTCGCCATACAAGCCGTTGCCGCCAGGATCGGCTGCGTGACGGGGCATGGCATCGCGCACAATTTGCGGCGCCATTATCCGAAGTGGCTGCTGCGCGGGGTTATCTGCCTTCTGCTCGTGGCGAACGTGATCAACCTTGGCGCTGACGTCGGCGCCATGGGGGCTGCGTTGGGTTTGCTGATCGGCGGTCCCGAGCGGGCCTATACGGTATTGTTGGGCATCGTTTGCATTCTTCTCGAAACCTTTATGAGCTACGCACGGTATAGCGCCGTCCTCAAATGGGCGACGTTGTGCTTGTTCACGTATGTGGGCGTCGTTTTCACCGCGCATGTGCCTTGGGGCGCGGCGCTCCACGGAACATTTGTCCCGCACTTCAAACTTGATGCCGACCACGCCATGGGCCTCGTTGCGGTTCTTGGCACGACAATCAGCCCCTATCTGTTTTTCTGGCAGTCCGGCCAAGAAGTGGAAGAGCTGCATCGGCGGCATATCAAGCCGTTGTGCATCACGCCTCGCGATGCGGGCCGCGAACTTTCGCGCATTCGAACGGACACGATCGTCGGAATGGGCGTATCGAACCTCATTGGCGTGTTCATCATCTTCGCAACCGCCGCGACGTTGAATGCAAACGGCGTGACCGAAATCCAAACCTCCGCTCAGGCCGCAGAGGCGCTTCGTCCCGTGGCGGGGGAATTCACGTTCGCGCTCTTTGCAATTGGCATCATTTCAACGGGCATGCTGGCGGTGCCCGTGATGGCGGGTTCGGCTGCCTATGGCGTGAGCGAGCTTTTTTCCTGGCGGTATGGTCTCGACTACAAGCTGCGGGAAGCCAAGGCGTTCTACGCGACGATTGCTGTCGCGACGCTCGGCGGCGTGGCGCTGAACTTCACCTCGATCGATCCTATAAAGGCACTCTACTGGAGCGCGGTTATCAATGGCATGCTGGCCGCCCCGTTGATGGCTGTGATGATGGTGATGGCAATGAACCCTCACGTCATGGGACGGCTCACGCTCCCGCGCCCGATGCTCGTCGTCGGCTGGATAGCAACTTTCGTCATGGCACTTGCGACGATCGGATTCCTGGTGATCTGACGATCTCCTTAGCTGCGCGGCATCCTACAACAGCACCGCCTTTCGCAGTGCGCTGCAGTGCTCGTCTCCTTCGATACCTCGAGTCGATCTCGCCTCTGAACCACAAGTTCTATTCGAACCTTCCATTTCGGTGCGACTGCCGGGCGGCGCTTGAATGATCCGCAAGCGCAGCGAATGCTCGGGGGCGATGCGCGCGGAACCCCAACAGTAACTATATGCGTAGAGGTATGTCCGCCGTTGGCCGGCGGGCGCTGCGAAAGGCTGAGCGACGGAACTGCCTCTCCGATCCGTCGTTTATGCGAGGCGGGGTGCCCGCCTCACAACTCCTCAGTCGCCACGCATGGAGCAGACGTGTTGAGGACCCGCGTCAGAATATTCATTTGGCTGATAATTCTGTTGGGCTTGGCTGGCGGTGGCTACTGGGTCTGGCAGCATCGCCGCGTGGCAACGGAGACGACTCAAAAGAAGCCTGTCGAACGCGTGCCGGTCTCCGTCGCGACGGCCGAAGTTAAGAATTTTCCTGTCTACTTGGACAGCCTAGGACAGGTGCAAGCCTGGAATACTGTGACGGTTCGCTCGCGCGTCGACGGCGAGATTGTAAAAGTGGCCTTCAACGAAGGTCAGTTCGTCAAAGCTGGCGATCTTCTGATCCAGATTGACCCGAGGCCTTTTCAGGCGACTCTCGATCAAGCCGTTGCCAAGAAGGCGCAGGACGAGGCCAACCTCGCCAATCTGAAACGCGACCTTCAGCGTTTCGAGAAAGTCGGCACGCTCGCAACCACGCAGCAACAGATCGACACGCAACGGTCAAACATCACGCAGCAGGAATCGCTGATCAAGGCTGATACCGGGGCGATTGCGAATGCGCAGGTGCAGGTCGTCTACACGACCATCACCGCACCGATCTCCGGCCGCGTCGGCTTTCGTCTCGTCGACCAGGGCAATATCATCCACGCCGGAGATACCGGCGGCGTCGCGACCATTGCGCAAATTCAACCGATCGCCGTGATTTTTACCGAACCGGAAGAACGGCTCCCGCGCATCCTTGATCAGCTGAAGCATGGAGCTCTACCCGTCACCGCCTTCACGTCGGACGGCAAACAGGAACTCGCTAAGGGCGAGCTTTCACTTGTCGACAACCAGGTCGACACGACAACCGGCTCGATCAAGCTGAAAGGCAAATTCCCGAACACCGAAATGACTCTTTGGCCCGGACTGACCGTTGCGACGCGTCTGCTGATCACGACAGAAAAAAATGTCGTCGTCATTCCGGATGCCGCCGTCCAACGTGGGCCCGACAAACTATTCGCCTATGTCATCGGGTCCGACAGAAAAGCTGAACGGCGCGATCTCGTCGTCGGCGAAATCCAAGATGGCCAAGCCGTTATCAAGAGCGGCGTGAAAGCTGGAGAGCAGGTCGTTACCGCCGGGTATTATCGCCTGGAACCCGGTTCGCTCGTCGATCTGCCCGAAGATCAAAAAAAGGAGGAGCAGAAACAGAAGGCAATGCCTCCCGCCCCGGTATCTGAATCCAAACACACCGTGCTGGAGGCTGACTAACATGGCGACCGGCGGCGTATCTGGCATCTTTATCCGTTATCCGATCGGCACCTCGCTCATTATGGTGGGCATTCTGTTCGTCGGCGTTATCGCGTTCCTCAGTCTGCCGGTTGCGCCGCTGCCGCAGATCGATTTCCCGACCATTCAGGTTTCGGCCACGCTTCCGGGCGCCAGCCCTGAAACGATGGCGTCGAACGTGGCGCAACCGCTCGAGCGCCAGTTTGCGCAGATACCCGGCGTCACTCAGACAACGTCCACCAGCGGCCTGGCCGTCACGACTGTCGTCGTCCAATTCGATCTCAATCGCGATATCGACGGCGCCGCCAACGACATCCAGGCGGCCATCAACGCCGCCAGCGGCCAGCTGCCGCAAAATCTGCCGCAACCGCCGATCTATCGGAAGGTCAATCCGGCAGACAGCCCCATTTTGATTCTGTCCGCGTCGTCCGACGAAATGCCCCTGACGACGGTCGATGACAACGCCGACACCAAGCTCGCGCAGCAGATCAGCCAAATCACTGGCGTCGGACAGGTGACGATTGGTGGCGAGCAGAAGCCGGCGATCCGCATTCAATTGGATCCCGCCAAGCTCTACGCGCGCAATCTGACACTCGAGGAGGTCCGCCTACCGTTGTCAATCACGACGGTCAACAGCCCCAAGGGTTCGCTCGATAGCACCAATCGCGGCTACACGATCTACACAAACGATCAGTTGACGGAAGCGAAAGCATGGGACGATGTGATCATCGCCTACCGCAACGGCAGCCCGATCCGCGTTCGCGATGTGGGCAAGGCAGTCCGCGGCCCCGAGGATGCGAAAAAGGCGGCTTGGACGAACGGCAAGCGTGGCGTGTTTCTCATCGTATTCAAGCAGCCCGGTGCGAACGTCATCGAAACCGTGGACCGCATCAAAGCCCAATTGCCACGGCTTCAGGCATCGATGCCGAAGGCGATTCAAATCCAAATTCTGAGTGATAGAACGGAAACGATCCGCGCGTCCGTTGACGATGTGGAATACACGCTTCTCCTTTCTGTTGCGCTCGTCGTCGCGGTCATCTTCGTGTTTTTGCGAAGTTTGTGGGCGACCATCATTCCGAGTGTCACCGTACCCCTTGCGCTGTTCGGTGCCTGCGCCCTGATGTACGCCATGGGCTACAGCCTCGATAATCTTTCGCTCATGGCCTTGACGATTTCCGTCGGCTTCGTCGTCGACGACGCCATCGTCGTCCTGGAGAACATCGTCCGCTACGTCGAGCACGGCGACACACCATATGACGCGGCGATGAAGGGCGCCGAGGAGATCGGCTTCACGGTCATTTCGATCAGCGTTTCGCTTGTCGCTGTGTTCATTCCACTACTCTTTATGAGCGGCATCATCGGCCGCATCTTTCGCGAGTTTGCCGTCACCGTTACGATGACGATAGCGGTCTCGGCCTTCGTTTCGCTGACGCTGACGCCGATGATGGCATCGCGGTTTTTAAAGAGCGAAAAGGACGTCAGGCATGGCCGGCTTTACAATTTGAGCGAACGCGGCTTCACGGCGATGCTCAACGGCTATACCCGCGGCCTCGACTTTGTACTCCGCCATCAGTTCTTCACGCTGATGACGTTTTTCGCGACGATGGCGCTCACCGCCTACCTCTTTATCGAGATCCCGAAGGGTTTCTTTCCTCAACAGGACACAGGCCTTATCACAGGCATCTCCGAAGCCGCCCAGGATATTTCCTTCCAGGCTATGCTGAGCCGCCAGGAGAAGATTGGCGAAGTAGTAGCAAGCGATCCCGCTGTCGCGACCGTCGCCATGGCCGTCGGAGCCGGAGGCCCCACCTCCGCGCTCAACAGCGGCCGCGTCTACATAACCTTGAAGCCGAAGGGCCAGCGCGACGCTTCGGCATTTCAAGTCATTCGCCGGCTTCAGCCGAAGCTCGCTAAAGTCGAAGGGGCGCGCCTTTTCATGCAGGCAGCGCAGGACGTGACTGTCGGCGGTCGCGCTTCGCGAACGCAGTTCCAGTATACGCTGCAGGACGCGAACGCGAATGAGTTGAACACCTGGGCCCCGAAGATTCTCGATAAGCTCAAAACCTTGCCCGAGCTTCGCGACTTAGCGACGGACCAGCAACTGGCGGGAACGACGCTCACCGTCGACATCAACCGTGACGAAGCCTCGCGCTACGGGCTAACCCCCGATGCAATCGACGCGACGCTCTACGACGCGTTCGGCCAGCGCCAAATCGCTCAGTACTACACGCAGCAGAACAGCTACCACGTCGTCATGGAGGTGCTGCCGGAGATCCAGGGAGATTTGGGAAGCCTCGACAATCTCTACATTCGCTCGCCGACAACGGGCGGCCTCGTTCCGCTCGCGACCTTCGCGAGTTGGACCACGCGTCCGACCGCGCCACTCTCGATCTCCCATCAGGGGCAATTCCCCGCGGTCACGATCAGCTTCAACCTGGCGCCGGATGTGTCACTCGGTACCGCGACCGACGCGATCAAGGCCGCCGAACGCGAGCTTCGCCTGCCCGCGTCGATGCAGACGACGTTCCAAGGCAACGCTCAAGCGTTCCAGCAATCGCTGACGACAATTCCGTTGCTGATCGCGGCAGCGCTCTTCGTCGTCTATCTGATCCTCGGCGTTCTTTATGAAAGCTACATTCACCCAATCACGATTCTCTCCACGTTGCCGTCGGCCGGCGCGGGCGCGCTCGCGACGCTGATGATCTTTGGGTATGACTTCAGCCTCGTGGCGATGATCGGCATCATCCTGTTGATCGGCATCGTCAAGAAGAACGGCATCATGCTCGTCGACTTTGCCATTCACGCTGAGCGCAATGAGCATCTCACCTCGCTTGAGGCGATACGCAAGGCATCGCTGTTGCGGTTCCGGCCGATCATGATGACGACGCTGGCGGCGCTCCTGGGCGGCGTGCCGTTGATGCTCGGTACGGGAACCGGCGCGGAAATCCGTCAACCTCTCGGATATTCGATGGTCGGTGGCTTGGCCATCAGCCAGGCTTTGACGCTATTCACGACGCCGGTCATCTTTCTCTACATGGATCGCTTGTCCAACTGGATAACGGGAGCGAAGCGCGAGCCGCTCGACAAGCAGGCACCCACAGCAGTCACCCCGCCGCCCGGCGCAAAACCGGCGGAGTCCTAGAATCTAGTCGTCGGCAGGCTCTTCGATGACTCTCGTTTCCGGCATCGCCTGTGTGACGACGAGGAACCCTATAAAACCGATCACGGCGAGCGTCAGAAACGCCGTCGACGTTCCGAAGTGCAGCGCGATCTCACCCGCGAGCGTCGTGCTGATCGAAGCGCCGATCCCCATCGCAACGCCGATGAATCCAAGCGCAAGATTGAAGTTGCCCGAGTCTTGCGTCACGTCCGCCACGATGCCGGCGACAAGCACGCCGAGCACGCTCGCCGAAATGCCGTCCAGAAATTGGATCGCGACCATCACTTCGGGATCGGAACTGAACGACATCAAAACCGCGCGAACCGGAAGGGCCGCAAATCCCAATAGAAGGAGCGGACGCCGGCCATGTTGATCGCCATAGCGCCCGATCCAGGGCGAGATCAACGCGACGATGAATTGCGGAACGATGATGCAAAGCGCGACGAGAACGGTAGCAGACTTGCTCGAGCGTAAGGTGATGAGGTTTGCGGCAAGCGGCAGCACGGCAGCATTAGCAAGGTGGAAAAGGCAGACAGACGCCGCGAGGATCAACAGCTGTCGCTTGCCGAAGATCGTCTTGGTCGCCTGCAGGAGATGATATTCGGGCTCATGCTTCGGCTCCAGTTCCTCGCGATGAAAGTCCGACGGTTGGATCAAGTAAAGCGCCATCACCGCTGGTATCGTCATCGCCGCCGAGACGAAGAAGACGGCCTGGCTCGACAGGTAATAGCCGGAAGCTCCCATGCTCGCGGCCGCGAACATGCTGCCGAGTGAGGAAAAGCGGGCGTTTCTGCCCATTCGTTCGCCGATGAGGTTGTGCCCGACAAGCCCCAGGCTGATCGCCGCCAACGCCGGCCCGATGACGACGCTCGCCGCCGAGTGAAAAACTTGCGCCAGGAACACTGCGTAGAATGTTGGCCAGATCGCGATGGAAAAGGCAGTTGCGCCGACGGTCAGCGTGCAAGCTGCGGCCAGCGTCCGCTCGCGTCCGATCGCATCCACGAGCGCACCGGCAGGCACCTGTCCGACAAGAGCAAAGAGACTGCCGATCGTCAGCACAAGGCCGATATCGGCATTCGTCCATTTTTCCGCCGTCAGATAGACCGTCAGAAATGGACCGAACCCGACTTGTGCGTCGGCCAGGAAGAACGCGAACCAGTCAACGCCGATCTGGCTTCGTTTGGACGGTGCGTGGAGAGAAGGCACCAACGGCCCTTTGAAGCCGCTCATGTCTCAATCCGCGACAGTGGATTGAGTGCCTGCGACGGGCGAAGGTCGCGCCGTCATTTGGTCGCCGCCGGAGATTGCGGGGGAGGTGAGGATGTAGCCTCCGGCGGCGGGATGCCGGCCGAACCGACGATGACGACGGGTTCTCCTGGATGATATTCCGGCGTGACGCGCAACTCATCGCGTCCCATTTCCAGCGTGATGCCTTGCTGTGAGAAATGCAGCACCGGCCATGCGACGGCGATCTTGCGCGAGCCGACGCCAAGGAAACCGCCAAAGTCGATGACCGCGGCGCGCACCTCGCCTGAACGCCCGACGAGGATATCCGTGACTTGCCCAAGCTTTTCACCTGTTGCGCTTTTGACGTCCTTTCCGAGCAAGCTCGAAACCGCGCTGTCGTCGACTACGATCGCCGGTGTCCCGGCGGGCGCGGGCTCTACCGGAACTGGTTTGGCCTGTGCATTGGCTGGCGGCGCGGCTTCCGGCTTGGCGGCGGGTTGTTGCGCCAGCGCGCCCGTGTCCGCCTTTGCGGCCTGGGGCCCGGCGCCCAGGACCGCAACGAGCGCCGCAACAAGGGCCAGTAGGCAGAAACCGGCCGTAAACCTCTTTCTCATGGATCGTTCCCCAGGGCTGAAAGCCGAGATTTGGATTCCTGCTCGGTCCGCATCTGATCGGCGAACACTCCGCAGGTGAATGTCAACCGGCCGGGAAGGCTCAAGTTCCGATGCCGCCTCGCCGGGGTGAGAATTGATCGCCGGCCAGGATGGCTGCGCCCGCTATCACCATGCGATTGGCAGCCCCGGCGTTTTCTGCTTAGAAGCTCGGCCGAACGGTTTGACGGCTGCCTGTTGGAGATACCTCTACATGAAACTTGTACGCTTTGGCGCCCCAGGTGCCGAAAGACCCGGCATCCTCGATAAGGACGGCGCGGTTCGCGATCTCTCAGGCGTCATTCCGGATCTTGCGGGCGAACACCTTTCGCCGGCCGCCCTGGCGCGGTTGCGTGGCCTCGATCTCGCGTCGCTCCCCAAAGCGCCTGACGGCGTCCGTCTGGGTCCGCCCGTCGCCGGAACGCACAACTTCATCGCCATCGGTCTCAACTACGCCGACCACGCCAAGGAGACGGGACAGGAAATCCCGGCCGAGCCCATTCTCTTCAATAAGGCTTCGACGTCGATCTCAGGCCCCAACGACGACGTGATGTATCCAAGAAATTCCAGGCATCTCGATTGGGAATGCGAGATCGCTTTCGTCATCGGCGCCCGTGCGCGCTACGTTGAGGCAAAGGACTGGGCGAACTACATCGCCGGCTACTGCATCTGCAATGACGTGTCGGAACGCGTATTTCAGAGCAAGCGTGCCGGTCAATGGGTGAAGGGCAAGTCCGGAGAGACCTTCGGGCCGATCGGTCCCTGGCTCGTCACGCCGGACGAAGTGCCCGATCCCGATAACCTCGCCATGTCTTTGGACGTCAACGGCGTGCGCAAGCAGACCGGCTCGACGTCCACGATGATCTTCAAAATCCCCGAGCTTCTCGCCTACGTGACGCAATTCATGGTTCTGGACCCCGGCGACATCATCACCACCGGCACGCCGCCCGGCGTCGGC
>JAEWCT010000301.1 GCA_023390485.1 Pseudomonadota bacterium | reverse complement strand
GAGATCGTGGTGTGGATGACGCCGATGTTCGGCTTCGCCACCCTGCCCGACGACCTGACGACCGGCTCGTCCATCATGCCGCAGAAGCGCAACCCCGACGCTGCGGAACTGGCGCGCGCCAAGGTTGGCCGGATCGCGTCGGCGTTCCAGGGCCTCGCCATCGTGATGAAGGGGCTGCCGCTCGCCTATTCGAAGGACATGCAAGAGGACAAGGAGACGACGTTCGACGCGCTCGCGAGCCTCAGACTCGTCATGGCGGCCATGGCGGGCATGATCGCGGATCTCGAACCAAACGCGGAGGCCCTGCGCGCTGCCGCCGGGCGCGGCTATTCCACGGCGACCGATCTCGCGGACTGGCTCGTCCGTGAGCTCAAGATGCCGTTCCGAGAGGCGCATCACGTGACGGGCGCGATCGTGAAGGCGGCGGAAACCAAGGGCGTCGATCTCGATCAATTGAGCCTAACCGACATGCAGGCCGTCGAGCCGCGCATCACGAAAGCCGTATTTTCGGTGCTGTCTGTGGAAAATTCGGTCAAGAGCCGAACAAGCTATGGGGGAACCGCGCCACAGAACGTCGCTAAAATGGCCCGTCAGTGGCTCAGGCGGTTGGAAAAGGCACGAGCGAAGGTCTAAAAGTCTAGTTACGTTGCCTGCCTTCCGAGCGGGCCGAACGGTTTTGGAGTGTTTTTGGCATGGCCGTGCGCCTACGCAGCACGAAATCCTGGATCGCGGTGGCGCTCGTCGGCGCGGCTTGCGCCGGTTTTGCAGGTTGCGGCGTCAAGGGGCCTCTTGAGCCGCCTCCTGCCGCCAAGGCTGCGGGTGATGCGAAATCGCCCAATGCTCAGGCCGCCGGCCAAAATTCGGATGCGCCGCCGAAGCCGCACGAGTCGTTCATTCTTGACCCGCTGTTGCGATAACCGGCTCGTCGAACGGTTTTTGAACGCTCCCAGCATTTTTCGGTGACGCGGGTCTTCCTCATCCGCTAGAAGCGCTCCCATGCATCACTTTCAGTATAAGTCCGGCATCCTCCATGCCGAGGACGTGAGCCTCGCACACATCGCGGCTGAGGTCGGAACACCCTTCTATTGCTATTCGACAGCGACGCTGGTCCGCCATTACGAGGTTCTGGCGCGGGCGTTCGCGGATCAGAACGCGCTCATCTGCTTTGCGGTCAAGGCGAACTCGAACCAGGCGGTGCTCGCGACGATGGCGCGGCTCGGCGCGGGCATGGACGTCGTCTCGGAAGGCGAACTTCGCCGCGCGCGGGCGGCCGGCGTGCCGGCATCGAAGATCATTTTCGCCGGTGTCGGCAAGACGCGGGGCGAGATCGCTTACGCGCTCGAAGAGGGGATTCACGGCTTCAACGTCGAGAGCGAGCCGGAGCTTCTGGCGCTGAGCGAAGTTGCGACGTCGCTCGGCAAGACTGCGTCCATCGCCATTCGCGTCAATCCGGATGTCGATGCGAAGACGCATGCAAAAATCTCGACGGGCAAAGCCGAAAACAAGTTCGGCGTTCCTTACGAGGATGCGCGGCAGCTTTATGCGGAGGCGGCGAAGCTTCCCGGAATCAAGATTTCCGGAATTCATATGCATATCGGTAGCCAGATCACCGATCTCGCGCCGTTCCGAGATGCGTTCCGGCTGCTTGCCGATCTTGCGCGCGATTTGAAGGCGAATGGGATTGCGCTCGAGCATCTCGATATCGGCGGCGGTCTCGGCGTTCCTTACCGGGGTGCGAATGATATTCCGCCGACGCCCGACGAATATGCCGCCGTCGTCAAGGAGGCGCTGGGCGGGCTCGGCCTCAAGCTCATTCTCGAACCCGGCCGCATGATCGTCGGCAACGCCGGAGTGCTCGTCACGAAGGTCATCTACGTGAAGGAAGGCACCGACAAGACGTTCACCATCGTCGACGGGGCGATGAACGACTTGATCCGGCCGACGCTCTATGAGGCCTATCACGACGTCTGGCCGGTCACCGAAGCGCGCTCGGACATGTCGCCGATCCAGCAGGACATCGTCGGCCCGGTGTGCGAGACGGGCGATTTTCTCGCGGAGGACCGGGCGTTGCCGCCGGTCGAGCCGGGGGATCTCCTCGCGGTCATGACGGCGGGCGCCTATGGCGCGGTGATGTCGTCGACCTACAACAGCCGCCTTTTGGTGCCAGAAGTGCTTGTGAACGGTGACCAATTTGCCGTCGTCCGGCCACGCCCGAGCTATGACGATCTGATCGGCGCCGATCAGCTGCCGCCGTGGATTTGAGGGGGTCGTCTCTGCTTCCTTCTCCCATTGGGAGAAGGTGGCCGAAGGCCGGATGAGGGGACATGATGCTGACGCAAAGTCCCTCACCTGCCCTACGGGCATCCTCACCCGTTCCGGGAGAGGAAAATGAAGCTGCGAGCCTCGTTAAGCGCAACTCAAGTATTGAGATGGGAACGGCACGGGGGATTCCTTCTCCCATGGGGAGAAGGTGACCGAAGGCCGGATGAGGGGTTAAACCTCAGCCATTCAAAAATTATTTTTTGCCCGGCCTTCGACTTGCACTTGACGCAATTGCATGTTGCACTAAATGCAAGACGTGTCGAAACGGCCGAAACCCAGAAGCATTGACGAACGCCTCGCAGAGATCTGCGAGCGGCTAGCGGAAGCTCGCAGGCTTTCCGGGTTGACGCAATCGACTGTCGCAGAAGCGATGGGACTTTCGAACAGCCAGTATTCGCGCATCGAGAACGGCGCGACAGAGATGACGCTCAGGCAATTCCTCGCCGCTTGCGAAGAGGTTCGCCTCGATCCTGCAGAGCTTTTCGCGAGTCACGTCGACACCGACGTCGCCGACCTCCAGACGCGATTGCGCGCGTCCGAGGGAAAACTGGCGGCCATTACCCGGATGCTCAAGAGCGACAAGGACATCTGGGAAAGCTGAAAAGGACGATGACATGACGGAAGCTACTCCCGAAGCCCAGTCCCCCACTCAGTCCAAAGC
>JAEWCT010000294.1 GCA_023390485.1 Pseudomonadota bacterium | reverse complement strand
CATCTACACGGCCGTCGATTATACGAACGACGGCAAGAATTTGCGCTGGACCGCCGTGACTATGGAACACAAGGGAGCCGAATACGCATCCTACGACGACGATCGTCTCGATCAGACGAACAGTGCCGCCGCCGCACCCCAGACGGACGTCGCCAAAGCCACCGCCGCACTCGATCGCATCACCATTTCGCCGGACGTTCTCGCGCGCGTAACCGAGGCGGCATGGCCGGGTTCATCGCTGATCATTTCCGATGAGGCGGCGAGCAAGGAAACCGCCAAGGCGACCGACTTCATCGTTCTCATCAGCACCGAGCCGCAAGGCGGCATCAAAAAGCGTCCGAAGCAGTTCTTCCCCTACGATAACTTCTATCGCGATAGCTCGTACGACTTTTACTATAACTACGACCGCTACGGCCGGCGGCAGTTTTATCCGCGCCAGAAGTCGCTGTTCTGGTGGTGACTTAAGAAACCGTCGAAGCTTGGCGGTCCTTACTTGTCCGCAACAATAATCGGGCTTGACGACGCCTCTCCTTGAAAATGCCGCGAGGACGTTATTGCCTCCGAAGAAACGTATTCGGAGGATCCGTCATGAATGCCCAACCGAGGCTAGCAAGCGATATTTCGACGCTCGGCGTCATTGAGCAGCTTCGCGATGCGTTGAAATATGCCGACAGCGAATTGCAGCGCCGCTGTGTGATCTCGAGCAAAATTCGCGAAGCACTCGGCGTCGCAGAACGCTTTCTCGCCAAAGCCGGACCCTGACCGCCCGGGCCGATGACGTATTTCGGGTTGAGCATCAAACCGACGGGATATCCTCAGCGGACGGCCTGACTTGGCCAGTTTGGGCCGATGATCGCGGGCTCCGACTTTGAACTCGACGTCGGGCATTTCGCACGTCGACACCCGCCCAGCAGCCCGCCGGCACGGATCATATCGATATGAAATCATAGGCCGCAGTTGCGATGCCTTTTCGGGCGAAGAAGTTAACGAGCCCAAAATGGTCTCCCCACACCGATAATCGAAATCCCGCAATACATTGAAGATATCCGCAAAATAGCCGGGTACTGACGCAACGCCTACGCCGCATTGCGAACCCGGAGTTCAGACGTTATGGCATCCGAGCGAATTTGGCCGAGACCCAAGCGCACCCTGAGCTGACCAGAATATTTTCTATCGCCCATATTCGATGCTGCAAGTATACAGCCCGGCAAGCAGCCGGGAGCTGTGTGGAGCCTCGATGGCAACTTTAAGGGATCACGAAAGTTGCAGCCTACGAACAAGCGGAAAAAATCCATGCAGGACCGATTGCCAGAAAAGAAGCCGGTGGCTGTCCAAAGTGTCAGCCCTGCGTCCGCACGCGCACCGCTTCTTTCGAAGCCAGCCCTGTCGGTCCTCGGCGCTTTTGCTCTCATCGCTCTCATCGCGGCAGGCTATTTCTACTGGCAACACACGACGCTCTATCCTTCGACCGAGAATGCGCAGGTCCAGGCCCATATTGTTCAGATAGCTCCGCTCGAGACGGGGTCCGTTACGGACGTCAAAGTTCATGACTTTACCGCCGTCAAATCCGGCGATGTCCTCGTTCAGCTCGACCGCGCACCTTTTGAAGCGGCTCTGAAACTCGCCGAGTCGCGTCTCAGCGTTGCCCAGCAGCAAGCGACGGGAACGGGTCCACAGGCCGCCGCCGCGAAGGCGAATGCCGAGCAAGCGCAAATTGCCGTTGATCAGGCCCGCACCGATCTCGATCGCACGACCATCAAAGTGCCCGCCGACGGAACGGTCGGAAAGGTACGCATTCGTCCCGGCGAAATCGCAAAGGCCGGCATGGGCATGTTCCCCCTCGTCGATACGTCGCATTGGTGGGTCGATGCCAATTTCAAGGAAACCGATCTCGCTCGCATCAAACCCGGACAAACCGCTACGATCACCATCGATGCGTTTCCCTCGCAGAAATTCACCGGCAAGGTCGAAGCGGTTAGCCGCGCCAGCAATGCCGCGTTTTCTCTCATGCCGTCCGAGAACGCGACGGGCAGCTGGGTAAAAGTTGTCCAGCGATTTCCGGTTCGCATCGGCCTGACGCTCAAGCCCGAGGACCCCGCGATCGGCGTCGGCGCCTCCGCATACGTGATCGTCGACACCGCCGATGAGGCGACCAGTGGCGCCAAGTGATCAAGTTGCCGATCATACAAGCGCGCCGCTCCCCGAAAGGCTCCTGAGTTCGCTTGCAGTTCTGATCGCCGTGCTCATGGTCATCCTCGACATGACCGTGGTCAACGTCGCGTTGCCCGACATGATGGGAGCGCTCGGCGCCACGCCGGACCAGATCACCTGGGTGCTGACGTCCTACATCGTTGCTGAAGCCATCGTCATTCCGATGAGCGGCTTTCTCGCCGAACGGTTCGGCCGCAAGAACGTTCTCGTCGTCGGCGTGGCCGGTTTCGTAGCGGCTTCCATGCTCTGCGGTCAGTCCGGAACGCTTTTCCAGATGGTGCTCTTCCGCCTCCTTCAAGGCGCGTTCGGCGCGAGCGTCGTTCCACTCTCGCAGGCGACGATGGTCGATACCTACGATGCGCAGAGCCGCGGCAAGGCAATGGCCGTTTGGGGAATTGGCGTCCTCCTCGGACCGATTATGGGCCCGACGGTCGGCGGCTTCATCAC
>JAEWCT010000292.1 GCA_023390485.1 Pseudomonadota bacterium | reverse complement strand
CCATCGCCGTGATGAACCCATCCGCGACTTCGTCCTGAACCTCCGCGTCGCCGGACGGCTGCAATGTCACCGATGCGGGCAGGTTCAGCCCCTGAACGACATCGAGAAACTTTTCGCGCGCCGTGCCCAACGCCACGCCGCGATCGAGATCGACGCCGATGACCGCCCGCCGCAAGCGATCGAAGCGCTCGACGGACGCCGGACCGCGTCCGAATTCGACAGTCGCAACGGCCGTTAACGGGATCGCCTTGCCGGCGGCGTTCGTCAGTCGCAATTGCTCGATCTGCTTGAGATCCGACCGCATGCTCTCTTCGAGCTGCACACGGATCGGAATTTGCCGGTCGCCGACCGTGAACTTCGCGAGGTTGAATCCCGCATCCCCGATCGTCGCAACGCGAATGGCTTCCGCGATCTGATCTGGCGAGACGCCGAGGCGTGCCGCAACATCGAGGCGCGGAACGATGCGGATCTCCGGACGCTCCGTCGAACCGGACGCTGCGACGTTGCGGAAACCCGGAACGCTGCGCAATGCCGTTTCGAGCTTGCCGATCGCAGCATTGAGATCCTCACCGCTCCGCGACAGCATCGAGAACGAAAGCTCGCGCTCGCCGCGCTCGTTGACGTACCAGGCGCGCGTATCGGGGATGTCGGAAATCTTTGCTGCGATGATGGACTTCAGCTGCTTTTGCGTGAGCTTGCGCTGTGTTTTTGGCACGAGCTTCACGTAAAGCGCCGCCCGGCGAACCTCGAGCTGCCCGGTTGGACTCGTGCCGCCCAGAACGAACACCTGCGTGACCTCCGGAATCGTTCGCAGCGACTTGACGAGCTGATCGGTCTTCCCCCGCGTTTCGTCGAGCTGCGTACCCGGCGGCAATTCCACCGACACAACGACGCGAGACGTATCTTCGTCCGGCAAAAAGCCGGTCGGAAGCAGTGTCGTCATGTAGATCGATGCGGAGAAAAGCGCGACGCCCGAAATCAGCGTCAGATAGCGCCAGCGCAACGTCGTTGCGAGGAACTTCGTGTAAAAGCGCATGATCGGGCCGTCAGTATGCGGCTTCTCCGGAATGGGGCGCAACAGATAGGCCGCCATCATCGGCGTTATGAGACGCGCAACCAAGAGCGACACGAGCACCGCGACCGCGACGGTCATGCCGAATTGCTTGAAGTACTGGCCGGCGATCCCACCCATGAACGACACTGGCGCGAAAATCGCGACAATCGTCAGCGTGATGGCGATGACGGCGAGACCAATCTCGTCGGCTGCTTCGAGCGCAGCGCGATAGGGAGATTTCCCCATGTGCATATGGCGCACGATGTTCTCGATTTCGACGATCGCGTCATCGACGAGAATGCCGGTTGCGAGCGTGATGCCGAGCAGGCTGACGAGATTGAGCGAAAATCCGAGCGCGCTCATCGCCCAAAACGTCGGAATTGCCGCCAGAGGCAGCGCAATCGCCGAAATGGCTGTCGCGCGCCAATTGCGCAGGAAGACAAAAACGACGAGCACCGCCAGCACGGCGCCCTCGATCAGCGTTTCCATCGCCGCGACATAGTTGCCGCGCGTGTAGGCAACGGCGTCGTCGATCTTCGTCAGTTGAACGTCGGGATATTCGGCTTCGAGGCTTTTGAGTGAAGCGTTGACGGCATCCGAGACCGAAAGATCGCTGGTACCCTTGGTGCGGAAGACCGAGAACGAAACGACGGGTTGACCATTGAGGCGCCCGAAAGATCGCTGCTCGCTGGCATCGTCGATGACGCGGCCGAGATCCTTGAGCCGCACTTCGCGACCGCCGTTGAGAATGATCTTTGCGTCCGACAGGGCCTCGACTTGGCGCGCACCGGCAAGCGTGCGGATTGCCTGTTCCTGGCTGCCGACTTCGCCGCGTCCCGACCCGAGATCGACGTTGGTCGCGCGCACCTGACCGTTCACCTGCGCAGCGGTGATGCCGTAGGCAAGAAGCTTGTCGGGATCGAGATTGATGCGAATTTCTCTATCGACGCCGCCATAGCGCTCGACGCGGCCGACGCCCTTCGTCGCCTGTAGCTTGCGTTTGATGACGTCATCGACATGCCACGAAAGCTCTTCGAGCGTCATAGCCGGCGATGTCGCCGCAAATGATAGTATAGCCTGTCCTTCGACATCGATGCGTTCGATGACGGGTTCGTCGATCGTGCGCGGAAGATCGGCGCGAATTTTCGCTATGGCATCTCGGACATCGTTCAACGCCCGGTCGGTATTCGTCTCGAGCCTGAACTCCAGCAATGTGACCGACATGCCGTCCGTCAGCGTCGAGGTGATATGCTTGACGCCGGTTATATTGGCGACGACGTCTTCGATGACCTTCGTCACCTGCGTCTCGAGTTCCGCGGGTGCCGCACCCGATTGCGTGACCTTTACCGACACGATCGGAATGTCGATGTTGGGAAAGCGCGTGACAGGCAGCGATTTGAAGCTCAGCGTGCCGAGCAGCATCAGCACCGCGAAGAGCACGATCGATGGGACGGGCCGGCGTATCGACCAGGCGGAAATATTGATGCGCATTACTTCGCCTCGCTCAGCCGCGGCTCGGGCAATACCGGGCGCACGACGTCACCGTCGCGTAGAAATGTCCCCGCGCGCGTAACCACCAGATCGCCCTCTTGGACACCGCTTTTGATCTCGACGAGATCACCGGCGACCAGGCCCACCGATACCGCATGTTTTTGAACCGTGTCGTTCTTGACGACCTGCACGGACGTCGAACCTTGATCGAAGGTGACGGCCGATGCAGGAACGGCAAGGCCGTGGCTCGAGTCGGTTTCGATGCGTCCGCGCGCATACGAGCCGATCCTGAGCGCCGGATTGACGCCGAGGAAGATTTTCACGCGGCCAAGCCGCGTCGCCTTATCGACTTCGGGCGAGACGAGGCGGACCGTTCCTTCGAAGTCGCCGTTCTGGGGGACGGTCACGATCGCTTTTTGCCCGACCTTGACCTTCTTCAATTCGGTTTCGACGATTTCGGCGTCGAGTTCGATCTCGCCGTTTTCGATGATGCGGAACATCGGCTCGCCGGCCGTCGCAGCCATGCCGCCGATGCGTCCCATGCGCCGGCTGATGACGCCGTCAGCAGGAGCGGTCACGTCGGTATTATTCCGGCGCCACAAGAGCTCCCGGCGTTGCGCCTCGACTTGCGCCTTTTCGGCTTTCGCGGCCGTCAGCCCGTCGCGCGCCGCGAGGAGTTGGGCCGCAGTCGTATGCGCAGCGCTCTCGCGCTGATCGTACGTCGAGCCGGAGAGATATCCGGATTGCTTCAAGGGCACGGCGCGTTCGAATTGCGCAGTGGCCTCTTTGGACTGCGCTTCCGATTGCACGATCTGACTCTCGGCTTGCGCGATCGCAGCATCCGACCGCGCCAGATTGGCATTGTTCTGCGCAAGCTGCGCGTCGAGCTGCTCCGCAACGAGGCGCGCGAGAACCTGACCCTTTTTAACTTTATCGCCTTCGTCCGCCAGAAGCTCGAGAACGCGCAGGCCATCGACCTCCGGCGAGACGAGGATCTCCTCGCGCGGTATGAGCGAACCTGAGACGGCGGCGGTCTCGACGAAATTTTCGATCCCGACCTTCGATACGGTGACCGAGGGAGCAGCGACAGGCTTTGCAGCTTCTAGCCTCTCGGCCTGAACTTCGGCCGTGTGCTTCTTCACGACGTAGAGGTAGGCGCCTCCGGCCGCCGCGCCTGCAGCCAAAAGGCCAAAGACAAATTTTCTAAGACTCATCGGCGCCCCCCGCGTGCGGAAACCCTCGCGCCGGATACTTTGTGTTCCGTCGGTGTCCGTTCAATCGCTCCCCGCTTAACTGGATTGAGCAGACTGCCGATGAGGTCGATGACCACAGGGAGCACGGAGCCCATGTCGGCGTCAGGATAAATGGCGCGGCGCCAGAACATTCCGTCGCCAACGATATTGAAGACATTCACAAGTGTCTGGATGTCGGTCCGCGGTGCGATGCGCCCTTCTTCTTCGAGACGACGGAACAACGCTTCAAAGTTGTCCGAGCAGAATTTATCGACGCTGAGGAAGATTTCGGCGATGCGTGGATTGCGTGTCGCCTCGATGCCCATCTCGACGGCGAAACGCTGCCTCTCGCGCCCCTCCTCGATGAAGTAATGCTCGCCGATCTCGGCAAGAGCCTTGAGGAAATCCGGCGCGGTCGCGAGCGCGGCGAACCGTTCGGCAAATTCCGCGCGATCGCGTTCGCAAAGCCCTGCGATGAGCGCTTCCTTGCTGTCGAAATAAACGTAGAGAGCGCCGGGGCTGACGTTGGCCTCCCGGCAGATCGTCTGCATCGTCGTGGCGTGAAACCCGCCGTTGGAAAAACATCGAAGCGCCGCGTCGAGAATATGCTCTCGCCGCGCGCGTTGTGTGTCTGGCTTGAGCTTCGGCATCGCTGCGACCGTCCGTATGCAAGCGAGATTTAAGCGAATGGACGTTCTGCTTGATGGACGATTGCGGAAAGGTCAAGGCGAATAGTTGTTCGTTTTGCAAAAAATATCGAAGTAGGGCGATTTGGTGGCGGAGACATCTCAGGCGCTGACCGGGCGGGTCGGAGATGGGCTCGCGGATCGTAGAAAGGAATTCGAAAAAAGAGGAGCAGTAGGTCCCGCAGCCCACCGCTCCTCTCTCAACCGCCCGAGCCTGAGGCCGGGCGGATTCCATCAATCTTGCGAAATCGAGAAGTGCAGCGCATTTGCCGGTCGAAGGGCATCCGCGCACGCTCGCAAGATCGGTTTATGTTCTCGAAGGAGTCATTCGCCTCATATCGGGCGCGCCTCTACGTGCTAATCCAATACACCACTAACAACAATGAATGCACAATTCTTGAGTAATTCGTTCGTCATCGAGAATGGATCCACTCAGCAATCTGTCATGCGAGCGGAACGTCTCTCATCCCTCTCCTATAGCCTACTTTCAGGATGCCGAATTCTGAAATCGCCGAAATGTTTCCCAATTGACCATGACGAAATACGATCCGCCGCGAGGTGAGATTGAAATGCCTCACGCCGATCAAGGTGCGCAGGGCGTACCGGTGAAAATGCATAAGCTGTTGGCCGGTCCCGTGAGGCAGCGCTCTTCGGTATTTTGCGCCCGCGACCAATTTGCGAAGTTCGGACCTAACCCCGAACTGGCGCGTACCTTCGCGCGCCAGTTCGCTCTCGCCTTTGTTTTTGCGAGCCAGACGTAGCTAGCTTCTTCGCCGCGCGCGACGACCGGCGACGAGGCGCAGGTATCGGCGAGCACACGCATTGGAAAGGGGCCGAGGAAGAGCAACGTGAGCGCGAGAGCCGAAGTCTTCAGAAAAAGTGTTGTCCTCATCATTTTTCCCCCGAAGCCCCGCCGCAGGCAGAAGATCAATTGTCGCGAACGATACTAATATTGAAAGAGCACGTTGACGTTTCCGTAGGCTGAGGGGGCCGCCGTCGACCAATCGTCGACCCGCCATAGTCCGCCTCCTGCCAGCGATATCTCGCCGCCGCTCCATTCGTGACGCATGAAAAGGCCGGCCCGTCCGTTCCAGGCGTTGTTGCCGGTTTCGATATTCCTGTCATAGCGAAGTTCCGGGCCAATCGATAGCGCCGGCAGTAGGCGCCAGCCCGAACGCCACCGGGCGGCAGATTCATTCCGCGCCGTCGAATAGCTGAGGTCGAGCGACGACCAGGAATCCGCGTTGAGCGTGAGCCACAATTCCAAAGCACCCTTGACGCCGAATTCGGTGCCATCGTCATCATTCTTCGGATCGCGTTCGAGATGGTGCTTGGACGACATCGACGCCCCGGCGAACGCCTTCGCGGTCAATTGGCCGAGCTGAAGATAATATCCGAGAAGTGCCTCGGCGTAGGAATGCGCAACCTGGAAGCGTTGCGCGGTCCGCCCTTCTTCACTGCAGATGTCGTTCTGTCCGGCAACCCCGCAATTTGTATGTGGAGGCGCGCTATCGTAGCTATAGCGGCCATATCCGCCGCCAACGCGAAGTCGCCAGCCTTCACTGTAGATATCCGCGCTCCGAAGCGCGAAGGTCATTCCGGAATAGGCGAGCCACTGATCGTTCGCGGCGTCGACGCCGCCGGAGACTTCGCGCCAGCCATATTTTTCTTGAACCCAATTGGTTGGGAGATCACTCGTCTGCGCTGATGCCGATCCGGACAGAAACACCTGCGCAACCGCGATGACC
>JAEWCT010000284.1 GCA_023390485.1 Pseudomonadota bacterium | reverse complement strand
CTATCGAATACGACCGTCGTGGAGCGTGCGTTGGGTGCTGCTTGTGCAGCTAACTCAGCGATTGTGAGAGATCCCGGTTGGCAACCTTTATCGGTCGATGATGCGCGTGTTGCGATGGAGACGATCGATAACTGGTCGGCGACGATCAGTTCACCCATAGATTTCGTCAATTTGAATGTGGGAGGCTATGAAGCCCACATTCTCGCCGGCGCGGCCGAGACACTGGCTCGCGATCGTCCTGTGATCTTCATGGAGTTCAATTCCGTTGCGATCGCGTTCGCAGCAAGACGAAGTCCCCTATCTTTCGCGGAGACACTTTGGAAATTGTTCGATGTCTTCGAGATCGATGAAGATGGCGTACTGTCGGCGCTGGATGCTCGCCTCTTCGTCTTCGACAACATGGTTCGTCACGGATGCGTCGATGATATTGTGTTGGATCTGAAGGCCGATCAGGACGCGGAGTCGATACGCGAGGTTCTGGCGAACGAACTCGAGGCGGAGGCAGCAGCGGCCTGATGCTCGCGGGTTCAGCCGCGAGCATCCGACAGAATCGCGCGCGCAAGTTCAGCCGCGGCTCAGAACAGAACGCGCCCGAGGGCGACGCGATCATTGTCGGCGGAGGCCATGCGCTCGACAAGCTCTTCAAAGGTTGCCTTCGGCTTCCAATCCAAGTCTCTCTCAGCTTTCGCCGGACAGCCGATCAAAGTGTCGACTTCAGAAGCTCGGAAGAATGCCGGGTTGACGCGGACCACGATCCTGTTTGTGCGGCGATCGCGTGCCGTCTCATTTACGCCGTCGCCTTCCCACGCGAGTTTGAAGCCCAATGCGTCCGCAGCGTGGGTGACGAAATCGCGAACGGAATTGGTTCGGCCCGTCGCGAGCACGTAGGTATCGGGGACCTTGTGTTGAAGCATCTTCCACATGCCTTGCACGAAATCGCCGGCAAAGCCCCAATCGCGCGCGGCATTCAGGTTTCCAAGTTCCAGTATGTTCGCGTTCCGATGCTTGATCTTGGCCAGCGTGAGCGTGATCTTGCGGGTCACGAATTCCTGGCCACGCAACGGGGATTCGTGATTGAAGAGAATGCCGCTTGCCGCAAAGATATTGTGGGCCTCGCGGTAGTTGACCGTAATCCAATGTGCGAACAGCTTCGCGACGCCATAGGGGCTGCGGGGGTAGAGCGGCGTCATTTCCGATTGGATTTGACTTTGGATTTTTCCAAACATCTCGGATGTCGATGCCTGATAAAACCTGGCTTGCGAGCCGGTCATTCGCAAGGCTTCGAGGATGCGCAGGACACCGAGCGCGTCGAGCTCGGAAGTGAGAAGAGGCTGCCGGAATGAGGCCGCCACAAAGCTTTGCGCCGCCAGATTGTAAATTTCATCGGGTTTTATTTCGTCGATGACGGACGCGATGTTCGAAAGCTCGAGCAGGTCGAAGTCGTGGTAGCTGATCTCGTTTTCTATTCCGAGTTCGGCAAGGCGGCTGCGGTTCATGCTGGCGGTTCGTCGTACGCCGCCATGGACAGCGTAGCCTTTCTCCAGCAAGAATTTTGCGAGGTATGCGCCGTCCTGACCGGTGATGCCGGTGATAAAAGCCGTTTTCATGAAAAATCCCCAAAATATCAGTGACAAGAAAATGGACTTCAAAATCGTCTGTGTTCGCCGTTCTTCAACGTGCGCGATCGTTCGCGTGGGCTAGAGTCTTCAATATATGGGCAGCAGCAATAACGTCCGCTTCCGCCCAGGAGAGTCCATCGGACCGGTAGTGGCGAAGCATGTCGCGGTATGGCGTCATCCGGAAGGGTAGCGGAAAGGCGTGATCGTAATCGTTCAAGTATTCAGCGGGCGCCGACCAGTTCGTAGCAATGGTCGGGACACCGGCTTCCAGCGCCTCTTTGATCGTCAGGCCGAAGCCTTCCGCGCGGTGGAGCGAGAGATAGACATCGCTCATTCGGTATAGAGCAGAGACGTCGGCGTCCGTCAGGCGGCCTTCGATGAGCTGAATGTTTCTTCCGAGCTGCCGCAGCATGGAGCCGCGCGTGAGCAAAGTTGTTTTTGTGAATTGCGCTTTGATCAGCAGCTGAAAGTTCGGGTCGTTGCCGAATGCCGACTTCCAAGCGTTGATGTGGGCCATTGGATTTTTGCGCGCGGGACAAGAACGCAAATCCATGATCGCGAGACCGACGAATGCGTCCTTGCGAAGGCCCATCTGCGCGCGGGAAAGCCCGGAGGGTTCGGTCAGCTTGACTTTGTGGGGCGTAACTTCGGAGGGCAGACCCAAGCCGCTGGAAATGGCGGCGGCCGAATATCGCGATGGTGTTCTGAAGCTATGCAACACGGCTTCCAAGAATTTCCATTCCTGGGGGCAGTAGGGCATTTCCCAGACCAGATTGCCCACCCTCCAGCTCTGCGCGATGAAATCCGGAGGCAAGTATGTGAGGGTTCGCGCATAGGTGTCGGGCTGGCCAAGCAGCAGCAAGCTCCGTGGCGGAGCCAATCTGCCGCTGCGGATTTTCCGCAATAGCTCGCCGGGGTCGGATTTTGTCGTATCGACGATCGTTGCCGGCGGGCCGTTCGCATTCAGGTAATCGAGATCGTAACGCGCAGAACGACCCAGACCGTTTTCGTCGCCGATCGGGCCCGCGATGATGTCAAAGAAATCATCGGTTGGAGGCGAAAGGGTTGGATCTTTGCTCCAGGTGCTCGCGATTTTTTTGTTCGAGAGCGATCGCGCGTGAACGCGTCTTGAACTCTTAATGCGGTGTGCGAGTAATCTTATCCAAGGATAGCCGGGAAGCTTCTCGCGAAGCGACAGCTGTAATCCCCTGGAATCCAATCTTTGGACGGAACTCATGTGATCTCAAACTAAAAATCAAAACGAAAATATGGATCGATTCGATCAGCTAAAGTAAGGCTTTCCGCCTTGGCGTCCGGGGCTGTGTCATCGGCTCGAAAATTGGTCGATGCGTCCCTTGTGGATATGCCCCCGAACGTCCGGGCTTGAAATGACTAACAGTATGGAAGTCACCGATTACACACGCTGTTTGTGACGCGAAATTGGTCGCGTGCACGTGGTGCACCGGTCATACGCTCTATTGACAATGACGAATGGCAGACTCGCTCCGCCTCAAAGTTGAGGTCCAGGCGATCAACGCGCATTCCACAGTTATTTTCATAGGGGGTCGCGCTTCAGTGCTTGGCAAAGGCAATGGGGTCCGCCGCCGCCGAGCGTGAACATCGAGAGATCCGGATCGTAGACTTCAATCCCGAGCGCGCGCATGCGGGCGTTGAGGTCCTTGTTCGCCGCTGTCGAGAGCACGCGATCGTTGCCCAGACTTACGATATTTGTGCCGAGCTGCGTCGAGTCGTAATAGGAGACGGGGAGAATTTCGTAGCCCTTCGATTTCAAGAGATCGAGGAACCAGAGCTGATGCGCATCCGGCGCCACAGCTACGAGCTTGTCGTTGATGAAGCCGACCGAAACGTCGAGATGCACGAAATGCGGCGGAAACGGAACCGGATAGGCTTCCCATCCCTCGGCACGGAACCATTCGCACATTTGTTCGGCGCCTTCCTTTTCGGAGCGTTCGCCGCCGTAGCCGCATAAAACGAAGCCGGGCTTGACCACCATGAAGTCGCCGCCTTCGAAATGTCCGGCGGTGATCATGTTCCAGATCGGAATTCCGGCTTCCTGGTAGAACTTGAAGGTCAGTGCGTAATCGCCGCGGCGAAAGCGCGTCTGCGGCATGGTGATGACAGCGCCAAAGGGTGTCATGACGCTCGAGTCGCGTGCGAATACACCGTACTTGAGCTCAGATCGCGCATCGAGCCAATGGCACTCGACACCGGCGCGCTCATAGACATCGACCATTTCACGGTGCTGGGACATGGCGAGCTGAGCGTCGAAGTGCAATCCGAGAGACAGCGTGTGCCGAGCGACCGCGCTGACCGGACGCCACTCGAAGAAGTCCGGCTTCCCGAGCAAGACGTGGCGCAGAACGCCGGTTTCGGAATCCAGTCCCCAGGGTACAGAGCCGGCGATAGACTTTGCGATCGAGTTCATTGAAGTACCTCGTAATGCGCGTCGGTTGGCGCGCCGGCATTGATGCGGACAATGTCTTGCGGGCAGGCGGACATCGCGACGATGCAGTCCATCTCGGCTTTGAGCACAATATAGTCGCCGGGCTTCGACACGGGTTCTTCCCAGCCGATGCTGCCGTCGGATTTGATCGGAATGTTCATCCAAAGATTGAGCGGCGATGGTACTTCAGGCGGCGTCAAGCCGATGCCGGCCATTCCGGCGCGGAGATTATCGGCGCAATTATCGTGGTAATCCATGCAGCCGAGGCCCTGATAGCGATAGATGTCGCAAGCGGCGATGAAGGTGTCGTGGACGCCGGGCGAGGTATCTTCAACGAGCGTGAGGATCGGCCGGCGCTTGTTCGTCACCAGCTTGTCGCCAGGCTTCGGGCGGATGCGATCGATCGCGGCTCGCATATGTTCCATTGACAGAAATTCGCTGAGGTCTTGCGCGTTGAAAGCCCACGTATCGACAACCTGATGGCCGTGAGTATTTACGATGCGGATCGATTGTCCGGCATTGAGGGCGACGGCGCGTCCCTTGCGCGCGGGAAGCTGTTGAAGTCCGCTCATGCCTTCACCTTTATGTTCGGAAATTCTTTGCGGATCGCATCCGTCACGCCGGTCGCGTAATCGGCGGCGAGGAGCCTGCCTTTCTCTCCGTCGCAGCCATGGGCGGGCGAGAGCACGCCGGAGCACGGGACCCATCCGGTTCGTGTCGGATAGACGTCGTAAGGTGGGAAATCTGCGGGCTTATTGTTGGGAAGCGCCGTCATGTCGACGAGTGCGGGGTGGTGGTAGAGCATCAGAGATGTTTCCATCACTGCCGCATGCTCGAGCGCGAAGCCGGGGAAGCCTTTGGGAAAGATTTTCTCGATCGTTTCCGTCCGCGTGAAATCCCAGTATTCGAGGCGCAGAATCTCCATATCGCGAATGCCCATGTACGAGAGCTCGCGCATCGCCAAGTCGATGCCTTCGATGGTGAACATCATGTTCTCGTAGTGGCCGTTGATGAGCACGAGGCGCCGCGCGCCGTGACGTGCGAATTCCTTGATCACGTCGCGCAGGAGATGCGCGAGGGTATCGGCGTCGAGGCTGGTCGTTCCGCAGAAATGATTTCCGGCGCCCATTTTTGGCTGTGATTTGTAACCGAAGGCGACGGCCGGGGCGACGATGGCGTCGAGCTGTTTGGCAACGTCTACGGCCACGGCCGTCGCCAGCATCACGTCCGTTCCCATCGGCAAGTGCGGTCCGTGCTGCTCGGTCGCTCCCACCGGCAAAAGAATGAGAGCGCCGCCTTCAATCCGCTTTTGATAGGCGGTCCAGCTCATCTCATTCATAAAAATTCGGTCGCTCATATTTTCACTTCCTTCAAACCATCGAGGCGCCGCCGTTGACGCCGATTACCTGTCCCGTCATGAAGCTCGAGCCGGGGCCGGCGAGAAACAGCGCGGCTTCGGCGATCTCTTCGGGCTTGCCGATGCGGCCAAGCGGATTGGCTGTTTCGAGCGCTTTCCAGTCCGGCGGCATGTTGTCGAAGTCGAGCAGGGGTGTGTCGGTTGGTCCGGGCGCAACCGCGTTGACGAGAATGTCCGGGCCGAACTCTTTCGCCCAGCAGCGCACCATCGCGCTTATGCCGGCCTTCGACGCGCAGTACGCCGCGTGATGCTCGCGGCCGAGCTGTGCAAGCTCAGAGCTGAAGAGAATGATCTTGCCGCCGTTGCCATGCTTCTTCATGGCGCGCACGGATTCACGGACCATGAGGAGCGTGCCGATGAGGTTGACGTCGAGAACTTTTCGCGCTTCGGCAACGGGCGTGTCGAGCAGGGGTGACATTAGAAAAATCGCCGCCGTATTGACCATGACGTCAATGCCGCCAAGGGCTTCTTCTGCTGCCTTCACCGCCTCAACGACTTGCGCTTCGTTGGTGATGTCGAGCGTGTAGGTTAGGTCCCTGCCGCTTGCAATCGGATTGAGGTCGAATCTGGCGACGCGCGCGCCCTCGGCTTTGAAGAGATCGGCTATGGCGAAACCTATGCCGCTCGCTGCGCCACAGACGATAACTTTCTTATTCAGGAGCATGCTCATCCGAGAAATTCCCCGCGGTCGACGCCGATCGCTTGTCCGGTGATGTTGGCCGCAAGATCGCTTGCGAGAAACAGATAGAGGCCTGCGACGTCGGGCGGTTCCATCAGCCCCGGCAACGCTTGCGCCGCGACGACGTCGGCAAAAATGTCGGCTTCGCTGCGATGCGCGCGCTCGGCCATGGTTTTCGCCGAACGTACTGAGGCGACGGTTCGTACCCATCCTGGGCACACAGCGTTGACGTTGATGCCGCGCGGTCCGAGCTCGCGCGCGAATGTGCGGGTGAGACCGACGACGGCGTGCTTGGAGGAAATGTAGGCGGCGAATTCGCCGACGGCGCTCTTGGCCCAAACCGACGCCGTATTGATGATGCGGGCGCCCGGCTTCAGCAGAGGCAGGGCCGCGCGCGTGACGTTCCACGTTCCGCGCACGTTGATGTCGATAATGCGGGCGAAGGTGGCATCGACTTCGTCGCTCAAGTCCGTCACCGGCGTAATGAGTTCGAGGCCGGCGTTGTTCACCAGAACATCGAGCGTCTCGATGCCGGCGAATGCGGCTTGGAGCGCCGCCTTATCGGTAATGTCGGCAAAGAAGGATTTGACAGGCCGGCCGGAGATTTCTGCGAGGCGCGATGCGGCATCATCGATGCGTTCATCATTTGCAAGTATCGCGACATCGGCGCCTGCAAGTGCGAAGCGCTCCGCCACGGCGAAGCCGATACCCCGGCTGGCGCCCGTCACGAGCACCGATTTGTTTTGAAGATTGATCACGATTGCGTCCCCAGGGTCCTATACTTTTTCTTCTTCCCCTGTCGCGGCGCGCACGAACTTCAAAATG
The DNA here is from genome assembly GCA_023390485.1 of Pseudomonadota bacterium. Taxonomy (GTDB): domain Bacteria; phylum Pseudomonadota; class Alphaproteobacteria; order Rhizobiales; family Hyphomicrobiaceae; genus Hyphomicrobium_B. The sequence continues at coordinate 1,225 of JAEWCT010000284.1, read as the reverse complement.
CGCGTCCGAAGTTTGAAGAATGCCTCGCTGTCGCGCAGTTCGAGCGTGCGTTCCGGTCCGAGTTCCGCCGAGATGTCGACGTCTTCGAGCATGCGCGCGGGCCGCTTCGAGAAGACGATGATGCGATCGGCGAGAAATACGGCTTCGTCGACGTCGTGCGTGACGAAAATGATGGTCTTGGCGTCCTGGCGATGGATGCGGCGTAGCTCGATCTGCAGGCCTTCGCGCCTCTGGGCATCGAGTGCGCCGAAGGGTTCATCCATCAGGAGAACCTCGGAACCAGCCGCGAGTGTGCGGGCGATGGCTATGCGCTGGCGCATGCCGCCGGAAACCTTATGGGGATAGAAGTCCGCGAAGTCCGTCAGGCCGACGAGATCGAGATAGTGATCAAGCCGCGCCTTCTTGCGCTCCGGCGTCAGGTCGAGCCGGTATTTCATGCCGTAGGCGACATTCTCGGCGACAGTGAGCCACGGAAACGAGGAATAGGACTGGAAGACCATCCCGCGTTCGCGGTCGGGTTCGCCGATGGGCTGACCGTCGAGACGTATTTCGCCGTAGCTCGGCGTTTCGAGGCCGCCGACCATGCGCATCAATGTTGTCTTGCCTGAGCCCGAGGGCCCGAGGAAGACGACGAATTCATTGCGCCGGATCGTCAGGTCGAAGGACGGCGCGACGACTTCGAGATCGCCAAAATATTTGGCGACGCCATCGAACTCGAGGTAGGGAGCGGTGGCCACGTTCTGCGCCTCTCAGAGATAACGGAACAAGCGCTTGTGCAGGAGGCGCAGGACCTGATCGGTCACCAAACCAATTAGGCCGATAGTCACGACGCCCGCCATTACCTCGGACGTGTTCATATAGCGGCGTGCCGCCCATATGACGAAGCCGAGGCCGTTGTCGGCGGCGACGATTTCGGCAATGATCAGGTAGGTCCAGCACCATCCGAGCGTAATGCGCAGGTTGTCGAACAGGCTTGGCAGCATGGCGCGGAAGGCGACGTCGGACAGCATCTGCGCGGGCCGCGCGCCGACGGTGTAGGAAATCTCGACGTATTCTTGCGGGACGCGCCGCATGTCGTCTGCGACGAGCAGCACGAGCTGGAAGAAGGTGCCGAGCCAAAGCAGAAAGATTTTGGTCGTCTCGCCGACGCCGAACCAGATGATGCTGAGAGGAACAAGCGCCGGGACCGGCAGATAGCGGATAAAATCGACGATCGGCTCAAGGG
>JAEWCT010000423.1 GCA_023390485.1 Pseudomonadota bacterium | reverse complement strand
GCCGTCCGTCACGGTGAAACCTGCCGGCGTTTGCATCCAGCTGTTGGACGCGAGAATCCAGACCGTCGAAATCAGCGTTCCGGTGGCGACCATGATCGTCGCGAAAAAATGAAGGCCCGGGCCGACTTTTTGCCAGCCGAACAGCATCACGCCAAGGAAGCCCGCTTCCAGGAAGAAGGCGGTCAGGACTTCGTAGGCCAGCAGGGGTCCAGTGACGCCGCCGGCGAACGTCGAGAAGAAGCTCCAGTTGGTGCCGAACTGGTACGCCATGACGATCCCAGAGACGACGCCCATGGCGAAATTGATCGCGAATACCTTCGCCCAGAAATAATAGAGCTCGCGAAATCTCGGTTGCTGCGTCCATAGCCACAGACCTTCGAGCGTGACGAGATAGCTTGCGAGCCCGATTGTGAGCGCCGGGAAGAGGATGTGAAAGGAAACCGTAAAGGCGAACTGCCAGCGCGCTAGCTCGAGAGCTGCCGTTGATGCCGCGCTGGTATCCATGCTTCAGCTCCGGTACCGGAACGCGCGACGCTCGCACGTCCCTTGCCTTCACCTCGGAAAGTGGCCGCAACCGTGAACCTATCGCAGTCGCCGCGAAATAGCGTCTTCTGCTCGGGCTTAATGAACGGCTAAACAGAGAGCGTGTTTTCGGGAATCAGCAGCCGAGCTTTGCACCCAATTCATTCGCTCAAGACGCGCGAATGGGCAAATAAAAATTCAAATCGAATTTTCGTTGCGAGGCCCCACTATCGCCGGGGTGCGCCAACGGCCCTATCTCTAAGATTAAATTCGGTCGACGGGTTGTTGAGATTGCGCACACGACCTGGATAGGTCGGCGTTAGCGATCCGACGCTACCGGATGTTCCCGATCCGGCACCGTTCGATGTGCTGGGCGGTGTGCGGATGATCTGATTGTTCGTCGACTGTGCCAGCGCCGGCGTTGCGACGCCCAGGGTGGCTGCGGCCGCAAGGATGATGGCGTTTTTCATTTCTCGAACTCCTCTTCGCGGGCAGCGGCTTCTACCCATTTTATTTACATGGGGAAACCAAAGGATGCTGCAAGCGGAGCATGACAGACGCCCGATCAGGATCGTTTGTCAGCGAACGAGAAAAATGGTCCACGTAGCGAGGCCAACGAGAACGGCGCACAACAGCGCCAACATGAGTGGATTGTTTACTGGAGGCCTGTCGCGGTCGTCGGGAGGATCGGAGAATTTTTCCATGAGCCCAGAATTAGAAATTGCTTGAATTGAGTATGACGGAAACTTTGTATTATTTATCAGTGTTTTGAGTGTAAAGTGTCAAAAACTAGTTGACCATTCGTGAATGGATTTTTGAACTTTAGGTCACACCCCTATTCGCGCGTTCTACGATGCTTTCATCAAAATTGAGTAATGCGCATCTCGTCATCGCCGAACGTTTTTGAATTGGACGGCGTTTAAAATATTTTCCGCGATGGGAGGCGCTTCCGAGAGCTTGAGTTGAGGAGCTTCAGGATGCGATTGCTAAAGCAAAAGCGGGGCGGGATTGCGGTCTTGATCGCGGTTCTCGGAATTGCCCCATTCGGCGTCTCAGCCTTCGCCGATTGGGAGCCCGAAAGTATCCGAATTCAGAAAGAAGCCGAGAAGTCCTACCGGACAGCGCCGGTCGTTCCGATCGATAGACCGATTTCTCATCGCCGCGATTATTTGAAAGACGGACCGGCCGGCAACCAGCTTGGCCCTTCGCCTGTTCCCGGACCGATACTTCCCGGAGCGGGCAAGCGTGCTTCCGATCGTTGATCATGTGACGGCCGAAAGCCGGAGAGTGGCTCTGCAAGCCGGCGTGATCGGCTCGCCGCATGCGCTCGTGCGTGCCCCCTCCAGACCTCTATAATGCCTCTTACGAATTGGTCTTCGCCCCGCCACTGAGGGTGCGAAAGATGATCGCGCGTCGATGTTGCGGCATCCGGCACATTGGACAATTTGCCCAATGCCCTAGCCGTTGGGACCGGGACAAGAAGCTAGCTTAAGGGCTCGCGGACGCATTGCGCGCAGAGCCGGGCATCGTTCAAGGAGCAATAACGGCCGATGAGTGGAGCTTCAGCCACGTTCGAACGCGACGCGCGAATCGTAAATGCCCGGCACGGCCATGTTGATCCCGGCGAGATCGCCATCGGGGTCATCATCGGACGAACTTCGGAATTTTTCGATTTCTTCGTTTACGCCATCGCCTCGGTCATCGTGTTTCCGAAGCTCGTCTTTCCGCATCTCGATGCGCTGACCGGCACGCTCTATTCGTTTGCGATCTTCGCGCTCGCTTTCGCCGCCCGGCCCATCGGCACCGTCATATTCATGGCCATCGATCGCGCCTACGGCAAAGGCGTGAAGCTGACGATCACCCTTTTCCTGCTTGGCAGTTCGACGGTCGCGATCGCCTTCCTTCCGGGCTACGAGCAGTTGGGCTGGGTCTCGGCTCTGCTTCTCGCGACGTTCCGGATCGGCCAGGGCCTGGCGCTCGGCGGCGAGTGGGACGGCCTGCCTGCGCTGCTCGCGATGAACGCGCCTGAAAACCGGCGCGGCTGGTACGCCATGATCCCACAACTTGGTGCGCCGCTCGGGTTGATGGTTGCCGCCGCTCTCTTCGCTTATTTCGCGTCCAACCTTTCGAGCGAAGATTTCCTCGATTGGGGCTGGCGCTATCCGTTCTTCGTGGCTTTCGCGATCAATGTCGTTGCGCTTTTCGCACGTCTGCGCATGGTGGTGACGCCGGAATTCACTGAACACTTCGAGAAGAAGGAACTCGAGCCGAAGCCCATCGGCGAGACGATCCGAGCTGAGGGTGCGCATATCGTCATCGGTGCGTTCGCGCCGCTCGCGAGCTTCGCGCTCTTTCACATGGTCACGGTGTTCCCCCTCTCCTGGGTGTTCCTCTACACGGACCAGAGCCCGACGCGCTTTCTCGTTATCGAGATTATCGGCGCGGTGGTCGGTCTTGTGACGATCGTTCTCTCGGGATATGTGGCCGACCGGGTTGGCCGCAGAAACCTTCTCTCCGCGACCGCGGCAGCCATTGCCGCGTTCAGCGGTTTCGCGCCTCAGCTTCTCAATGGCGGCGACGTCGGCGAAGTGATCTTCATGGTGTCGGGCTTCATCCTGCTCGGACTGTCATTCGGGCAGTCGTCGGGCGCAGTGGCGTCGAACTTCTCGAAGGCTTACCGCTACACGGGATCGGCGCTGACCACCGACCTTGCGTGGCTTGTCGGCGCCGGCTTCGCACCGTTTGTCGCGCTCTACCTGTCGAGCCAGTTCGGTCTGATGGCAGCGGGCGGATATCTGCTCTCGGGCGCCGTCTGCACGCTCTTGGCACTGGCGATGAGCCGGCAGCTCGAATCGACTGAGCGCTAAGCGCCTCTCTCGGTACCCAAGCATAAAAAAACGCCCGGCATCGAACCGGGCGTGTTTTGTTATGGCGTTTGCTCGTTGTTCAGGCGAGACCAAGCTTCTGCGCGAGGCCGATGCGCTGGAGCTTGCCCGTTGCGCCTTTTGGAATCTCGTCAAGCAGCAGGATCTTGCGCGGCACCTTAAAGTTCGCGAGGTGCTCGTTCGCGAAATCGCGGAGCTCCCGTTCCGTCGCCTGCTTGCCTTCTCGGAGGACGACCGCGGCGGCGACGTCCTCGCCGAGCTTGTCGTGCGGCACGGCAAACGTCACGACCTGCAGCACGGCCGGGTGATCCATCAAAACTTCGTCGACCTCGCGCGGCGATACCTTCTCGCCGCCGCGATTGATGATCTCCTTCAGGCGTCCGGTAATCGTGATGTAGCCGCCGGCGTCAATGGTGCCCTGGTCGCCCGTCCGGAACCAGCCATTCGTAAAGGCTTCGGCGTTGGCCTTGTCATTGTTCTCGTAGCCGGCCGTAACGTTGCCGCCGCGAATGACGATTTCGCCCGTCTCGCCCGCCGTCAGCAGGTTGCCGTCCGGGTCCATGATGGCGACCTCGGGCCCGGCGGCGATGCCGACCGTACCGGGCTTCCTCGTACCGCCGATCGGGTTGGACGCCATCTGATGCGCCGCTTCGGTCATGCCGTAGGCTTCGACGACAGGTGCGCCGAAGGCGGCTTCGAGTTCCGTAATCACTTGCGGCGGCAGCGACGACGACGAAGATCGAATGAAGCGCAGCTTATGGCGCGCGATGATTTCGCGGTTGTGGCTGGCGCGGCCGACGATCGCCTGGTGCATCGTCGGGACCGCCGTGTACCAAGTGGGCGCGGCCTCTTCCATGGCGGAGAAGAATTTCAGCGCGTTGAAGCCGGGCGTGCAGAAGATCGAGCCACCGCGCGATAGCGGTGCGAGGACGCCTGCGATCAGCCCGTGGATATGGAAGAGAGGCATGATGTTGAGCGCGCGATCGCCGCTTGCGAGGTTCAGCGCGGTCGCGATGTTCGACGCGGAGGCTGCGACGTTCGCGTGGGTCAGCGGGACGATCTTGGGACGCGACGTTGTACCGGACGTGTGCAGGATCAGCGCCGTATCGTCGCTTTCTGCCGGTCCGGGCCGGGCAGGCTGCTCGCGTCCAGTTTCGGCCGAAAGCGTGAAGGCGCCGGCGCCATGGGCGGGATCGGACTTCAACGTGATGACGGTAATGCCCCGCTTTTCAGCCACTCCAACCGCGGGTGAGGTGCTGCCCTCTTCGACGATAAGCGCCTTCGTATTGATGTCCGACATGTAGAAGTCGAACTCGTCGGCGCGATAGGCGGGATTGAGCGGCGCGGCGGTGGCTGCCGATGCGGTGGCGACGAACGCAGTCGCCATTTCAGGTCCGTTCGGGAGGACGATGGCGACGCGGTCGCCCCGGCCAATTCCGAAGTCGTTGAGGCGCGCGATCGTCCGCATGACGAGCGTGCGAAAGCCCGCATAGGTTAATGGCTCGGCGCCCGAAGCTCTGATCGCGGGGGCTTGGTCTTCGCCCGCCTTAAGAAGATCGTGCAGGGTCATGCTCGTTGTCATTTCAACTGTCTCTCCGGTGCGTCGCCGTCTGGCGGCGTCGTCAGGCTTTTTCAACTTTCAGACGGCCGCCTTCGTGCGCGAGCGTTGCCGCCAGCAGCTTGACGCAGGCATATACCGTCTCGATCTGTGGGGTAGGAACGTTGGCAACCCGGCCGAGTTCGATCACCGAACCGATCAGCGCATCGGCTTCAATGGCGCGGCCGGCCTCGATGTCCTGAAGCTTCGACGTTTTATGTGGACCGACGGCTTCGGCGCCGGCGATCCGCTTCTCCAGCGGAATGCGGAAGCGAACGCCAAGCGCCTCGCCGACAGATCGGGCTTCGCGCATGAGGCGCGCAGCGGCGTCGCGGGTCGGCTGAAACTTGCAGATATCCTCAAGAGTAGCATGTGTCAGCGCACTGATGGGATTGAAACTCAGGTTACCCCAAAGCTTCGTCCAGATCTCGGCGCGGATGTCCCCGGCCACCGGAGCTTTGAAGCCGGCCTTCTGCAGCGTCTCGGAAATGCGGACGATACGCTCAGTTTTAGAATTATCGATCTCCGCGATCGAGAAGCGATTGCCTTCGATATGCTTGATGACGCCCGGTTCTGTTATTTCGGCGGCAGGATAGACGACGCTACCGATAACACGTTCTGCGGGCAGATTGTCAGCAATGACCCCATTCGGATCAACGCTCTCGAGCCGTCTTCCCTCGTGCGGTCCAGGAACACGCAGAAAGTACCACCAGGGAATGCCGTTTTGTGCGGTGAGAACGGCGCTATCGCGGCCATACATCGCGGGAAGATCGCGGACGACGGCTGCGACTTGGTGCGCTTTCATGCCGAGGATGACGAGGTCCTGCTCCGAGACTTCCGCGATTTTATCGGTCGCGGCGACGTGCGAGACGTTCTCGCGGCCGTCCTCTTCAATGAGCTTCAGACCGTTTGCGCGGATCGCTGCGAGATGAGGACCGCGCGCAATAACGGTGACTTCTTCGCCCGATTG
>JAEWCT010000244.1 GCA_023390485.1 Pseudomonadota bacterium | reverse complement strand
GATGAGACCTTCGCGAATTCCAAAAACGGAAAATACGACCTGACGCGGCTCCATCAGGCGCAGCAGACGTTCGAGGACGAGCGCGCCGAACGGGAGCACCTCGCGGCGCGCCCTGGCGACACCGGTGATGCCCGGGATGTCGAGAGGCTTCTTGGCCTTGCGAAACTGCTCGCAGAGATCAAGCGCTTCGCGCGTCGTCAGCCGGTAGCCTTGCATGACGCGCAGCGGATAATCGACACGATCCATTTGCATCTTGGCAAGGGAGCGCCACGTACCGCCGACCGCATAGAACGTACGGCCGGCGCCGTTTCTGATCCACGGCAGGCTTGCGAGGGCGCCATCAATGACGTCTACGGCGCGTTCGATCTTGTTGCCGGTCGTATCGATCAGCCGCAAGCCGCCAAGGGGCAACGTGGCGGCTTCCTTCAGCTTTTCCTGTTCCAGGTCGATCAGCTCGAGGCTGCCGCCGCCGAGATCGCCGGCTATGCCGTCGGCATCGACGAAGCCCATGATGATGCCCTGCGCGGCGAGGCGTGCTTCCTTTTCGCCGGACAGGATTTCGATTTTGGCACCGATGGCCAGCTCGCCCTTTTCGATGAAGTCGCGGCCGTTCTGCGCGTCGCGAACGGCGGCGGTGGCGATGACCTTGAGATTTTTGACGCTCAGGATCTGCGCAATGACCCTGAAACGCGCGAGTGCGGCGAGTGCGCGATCGACCGCCTCGAGTCCGAGGCTGCCCGTCGTCGCAACGGAGCGGCCGAGACCGCACAGAATCTTTTCATTGAAGACGGGGGTCGGAGCGCGAACCGCACCTTCATAGACGACGAGACGCACGGAGTTGGAACCGATATCGACAACGCCGATAGGTTCCATTTCCGCGGTACGCTCGTTTGCGCCCGAGAGTTCTTTCCACCGTGTCAAAATTGGACTCCCGGTTCAACCGGGCTGGCGGAAGCGTTGCGGGAAATTCTCTTTGAGAGATTGCCCGCGGCCCGAAAGCGATGGATTGGTCATGAAGTACTTCTGGGCATTAAAGGCTTCCTCCCCCGGACCCGGTTGTATCCGGGTCGAGCTGCCATCGGCATTGATCCGCCAGCTCTGTTGATTGTCCTTCAAGTTCGCAACCATGATCTGAGCGAGCACTTGTTCGTGCACAGTCGGGTTCTTGACGGGCGCCAGTGCTTCGACGCGGCGGTCGAGATTGCGCGGCATCATATCGGCGGAGCTGATGTAGACGGCGGCCTTGGCCGAAGGCAAGGCCTCACCGTTCGCGAAACAGTAAATACGTGCGTGCTCGAGGAAGCGGCCGACGATGCTTTTCACCCGGATGTTGCTCGAAAGCCCCGGAATTCCGGGGCGCAAGCAGCAGATGCCGCGCACGACGAGATCGATCGGCACGCCGGCGTTGCTCGCGTCATAAAGTGCCGAGATGATTTGCGCGTCGACGAGCGCGTTCATCTTCCACCAGATGCCGGACGGTTTGCCGGCCTTGGCGTTTCTGATCTCTTCGGCGATGTGTGTCATAATTCTGTTACGAATGCCGTGCGGGCTCGCCGCCATGCACTCGAGTTCCACGGGCTCACCGTAGCCCGTCACGAAATTCAAGATGCGGGTGATGTCGCGCGCCATCACCGGATCGGTGGTGAAGAGCGACAGGTCCGTGTAAACGCGCGCGGTTTGTGGATGATAGTTGCCGGTGCCGATATGACAGTAGGTCGTCAGCTCGGTGCCCTCGCGGCGAACGATCAGCCCTAGCTTGGCGTGTGTCTTCAGCTCGGTAAATCCGTAGACGACGTGCACGCCCGCGCTTTCTAGATCGCGCGCCCAGCGGATGTTCGCGGCCTCGTCGAAGCGGGCTTTGAGTTCGACGACGGCAGTCACGGATTTGCCGGCCTCTACCGCCTCTTTCAATGCTTGAATGATCGGGCTGTCGCGGGATGTTCGATAGAGCGTCCACTTGATCGCCATCACGTTCGGATCGGCCACCGCCTGGCGCAAGTACTGCACGACGACGTCGAAGCTCTCGTAGGGATGATGGACGACGATATCCTTGTTGCGAACAGCCGCGAAGCAATCGCCGCTGAATTCGCGGATGCGCTCAGGAAAGCGGATCGGGAACGGCTTGAACTGCAGATCAGGCCTGTCTTGCACGATGAGCTGCGACGTGTCGGCCAGCGCCAGGATGCCGTCTTTGACGAAGACGCTTTCTTCGCGCACCTCGAGCTCGTCAATGACGAAGCGGCGCAGACGTTCGGGCATCCGGGATTCGAGTTCAAGCCGGATGACGTTGCCGCGACGGCGACGCTTCAACTGACTTTCGTAGGAGCGAACGAGATCTTCGGCTTCTTCCTGGAGTTCGATATCGCTGTCGCGCAAGACGCGAAACGCGCCTTTGCTCTTGATTTCGAAGCCGGTGAATAGCTCGGGCAGGAACATGCCGATGACGTATTCGAGCTGAATGAAGCGGATTTCCTTGGCCTTGTCGGGATCGGCTTCAAGGCGGATGAAGCGCTCGAGCTGGCCGGGAATGGGAATGAGCCCATTCATCGTTTTGCCGTCGATCGGGCGCACCATTTCGACGACGATGGTCATCGCCTTGTTCGGAATGAACGGGAATGGATGCGCGGGATCGGCGGCGATCGGCGTCAGGATCGGAAAGATGTGCGTCATAAACAGACGCTCGAGCCAATCGCGCTGCGTCTTCGTCAGGTCCTCGGCCTGCTGCAGCACAAAGAATCCGGCTCCCGCCAGCTCCTCCGTGATCGTGCGCCAGCTCGCTTGCTTGTCGGCCACGAGGACGGTCGCGAACTTGTTGATCGCCGCAAGCTGCTGCATTGGCGTCATGCCGTCCTGCGAGAGTGTTGTGATGCCGGCGCGGATTTGGCCGTAAACACCGGCGGCGCGAACCATGTAGAATTCGTCGAGGTTGGCTGCGGCTATCGATAGGAAGCGCAGACGTTCGAGAAGCGGATGACTGACGTTGCCCGCTTCTTCGAGAACGCGACGGTTGAACTGGAGCCACGACAGCTCGCGGTTGTAGAAGCGGTCCGGCCCTTGGGGGACGGTTTCGACACTTGCTTTGCCACTTCTTTTTTGCGCGGTTGCCATAGTAGGGGAATTGCTCCGAATCCAGTCGATAGATTTAGACTGTACACTACACCCAAATGACGGTCGGGTGGCTTAATGCTCAGTATAAGACGATTAGTAGCCAAGTGAGTCCAGCGTGACAGCGGCAATCGCACGCGTGACGCGGCGCTGCAGCACGAGCGCGCGGCGGTCTGCCTCCGCGACGAAGCGTTCGGCTGCCAGCATGGAGCGTTCCATCCGGACTAGGACGTAGTCCACCAATTGCGGCTCGACGCTCAACTGGCGGTCGGCGAAAAGCTTGACCAGGACGGCGCGAAGAAGCGCGTCATCCGGGGGTTCGATGATTGCCAGCGGCAGCGCTTTCAGCCGGGAGCGGAGATCGGGAAGCGCGATCGCCAAATCCCCAGGCACGGTGTCGGTCGTCAGGAGGATCTGCAGGCGCTGCTCGCGGACGAGATTGAGAAGGTGGAACAACGCTGCTTCATCGCTAATCTTCTGAACGTCCTCGATGAGAAGAGCGCCCTTGGAGGCCATCGCGGGCACCGCTTCCCGCGAGATCGCGCAGGCCTCGAACGGCGTTGCTCCGGCCCGTTTCAGCCAGATGTTGGCGAGGTGGGTCTTGCCGCTGCCCTTCGGGCCGGCGAGCACGGCGGCGCCGATCGGCCAATCCGGCCAGCGGTCGACGAGGGCGACGGCGGAGGCGTTCGATTCCGAAACAAGGAAGTCCTCAAGGCCCATTGCCGCCCGGTGCGGCAGTTCGAATACAAGCTGCTCAGGGGTCGTGGTCATGGGGCTGTTCAAGGCTTGTCCTTCAAATTCAGCTCCACCTCACCTTGGTAGACCGATGACTCGAGATAGGATCGGAGGGCAAAGCGTACGAGCACGCCGATTGCGGCGGAAACCGGCACGGCGACAAGAAGGCCGAGAAATCCGAACAGATAGCTGAAGGTCAACAGAGCAAAGATCAACCAGACGGGATGCAAGCCGACTTCGGACCCGATGATGTACGGGCTCAAAATCCCTGATTCCAGCGCCTGTCCGCCGAGCATGATGCCGACGACAATCAAAATGGGCGTGATATCCGGCCAATGCTGAATGAACGCGATGATCACCGCCGCGAGCGCGCCGAGCGACCATCCGAAGATGGGAATGAAGGCCGCGAGGCCCGTCAGCGAGCCGACGAGCAAGCCGTAGTCCAGTCCGGCCAGACTCAAGGCGATCGCGTAGTAAAAAGCCAGCAGGATGCACACCACGCCCTGGCCGCGAATGAACGCGGAGATGCGGCTGTCGATCTCGATGGCGAGGCCGCGGATCTGGTCCGCTTCGTGGCGGGGCAGCCAGGAGTCGATCTTGGCCATCATTTTCGGCCAATCGACAATGACGTAGAAAAAGACGACCGGCGTAATGAGCACGACGGTGAAAAAGTTGACGGCGACCGTGCTCTGTTTCCACAGCTCCTGGGCGAACGTCCCGATCAGCGATGGCACAGCGGACGAGAAGGAATCGAGGGCCGATCTTATGGTGGCTTCGGCCTGAGGATATCGCGTCCCCAGATGTTCGCGCGCCAGTATCTCAAACGTATCCTTCAATCGCGTGATTTCTCGCGGCGCGGCTTCGACGAGCGCCGCTGATTGTTGCACGAGAACCGGGACGACGAAGACAAGCACCAGCACGATGATGCAGATCATCGCGGCGAGCAAGATAGCGGCCGAGAACCAGCGAGGGACGCCGGCCCGGCCCATGGTGTCAACGATGGGGTTGAGGAAATAGGCGAGCGCCAGGCCGATCGCGAAAGGGACGAGCGCCGGCGCAACCAGTTGAACGATGTAAGCGAACAGCAGCGCAGCCGCCGTCCAGAACAGCGCGTGCCGCTCGAAATGCATTGCTCTCGATCCTTAAATCATCGGCCCGGTGGAATACATGCGCCGGAACGCTCAGCTTTTCGAGCCCGTCGTTTCATAGAACGTCATGTGTTTCAGCCAGACGCGCAAATAGGCAACAAGTGAGATTATCGTCGTCGCAGCCGCAAGGAGCGTCAATAGCTGAACCGGGCCCTTCAGCTTCAACGCGAAGCCCTCGTCCGCGAGCACGGTGGCGGCCAGCACGATCTGAGCGACGGTATTCATTTTGCTGACGGCGAGCGGCTTCATCGGTGTCGGGTGATCGAGCAGCCAGGACA
>JAEWCT010000213.1 GCA_023390485.1 Pseudomonadota bacterium | reverse complement strand
GGATTGAGAATGACGGCAGCTGCAACGACGGGTCCTGCCCATGGCCCGCGACCTGCTTCGTCCACGCCCGCGATCGGCCGAGACCCGAGCAGATGCTCTGCTGCCTCGAGTTCGAAAGTCGGCTTGATGCGCGAATCGGCGATCTTCATTCGTCACTTTGATCACCGCGCCAACCTCTCTGTCAAAGCAGCCGTAGTTGTTGTCCCCCATTTCCGGGCTTTATGAAGAGATCCTTTCGCAGCGAAACGCGCTCCTCGCCGAAGCTGAGCCGTTTCTTCGCGAGCCGGAAACGCAGCGCGATCTGGGTCGCGTAGGGTCCCCGGCCGCGCTGGCGAACTCCGAAATCCGCCGTGTAATCGCGCCCGCCGTGCATGGATCGGAGCAGCGAGATGACCTTTTCGGCACGGTCTGGAAATTCCTCTTGAAGCCACTCGCGAAAGAGACCCTTGATCTCGAGCGGCAACCTGAGCAGCACGTAGCCGGCTTCCCGCGCGCCGGCCTCGCGCGCAGCTTCCAGGATCGGCTCGATCTCATGATCCGTCAGGCCAGGAACGATCGGCGCGACCATGACCGTGACCGGAATTCCGGCGTCGGCCAGCCGCCGCACGGTATCGAGCCGCTTCGATGGCGTCGCGGCGCGCGGCTCCATCGCACGGGCGACATGACGATCGAGCGTCGTGATCGAAACCGCAACGCGCGCCAGATTTTTCTCGGCCATCGGCCCGAGGATGTCGATGTCGCGCGCGACGAGTGCCGACTTCGTAATGATGCCGAGTGGATGATTGGTGGTCGACATCACCTCTAGGATTGAGCGCGTAATCCTGCGTTCCCGTTCGATCGGCTGGTAAGGATCGGTATTGCCGCCGATCACGATTGTTTCCGGCTTGTAGCCCGGCTTTTTGAGTTCGCGCTCCAGGAGCGCCGCCGCATTGGGCTTCGCATAGAGCTTGGTCTCGAAATCGAGGCCCGCTGAATGCCCAAGGTAGCAATGGGGCGGCCGCGCATAACAATAGATCCAGCCGTGCTCGCAGCCCTTGTACGGATTCATCGAACTGTCGAAAGAAACGTCCGGGCTGTCATTGTGCGAGATGATCGTCTTGCTGGTGTCCTCGAAAACCTCCGTCTTGAAGGCATCAAGATCGCCAAGCGTCTCCCAGCCGTCATCGAATTCCTCATGCGCTTGCGCCTCGAAGCGCCCGGTCTTGTTCGAACGCGCGCCCCGGCCGCGCCGCCGCTCGGAATCGACGACGTCCGGTAAGCTCGGAAAATTAGAAATGTCTCTGTCAGAAGCCATATTCGGAGCGCGTTTTCGAAGGCCGCCCCTCGATACCAGCTTTCCGAGAACAAATAAAGAACAAACACGAGACGGCGTCGTTCGAGTTAGTTAACCCCCCGCGACTTGGCGCGCCTTGCCGCAGGGTCTCCGCCGTGTCAGTTAAAGCGGATGATCTCGGTAATCATTCCTGCGCGTAATGCTGAGCGCACGTTGGCAGCGACGCTGTCTGCCCTCGTTCCCTCGGCCGTGGACGGGCTTGTCAAACAGGTCATCGTCGTCGATGGCGGTTCGACAGACGGTACCGCTGAGGTCGCAGATCAGGCCGGCACAGACGTCGTCGTCAGCGCCCGCGAGCGTGGCGGACAGCTCGCCCAAGGCGCCGCAATGGCACGCTTTCCATGGCTTCTATTTTTGCATCCCGGCACCGTTCTCGAAGATGACTGGGACCGCAGTGCCATTGCCTTTATGCGCGCCGTCGATCTCGGCGAGCGTGCGCCGGCCGCGGGCGCTTTCACGTTCCGCCTCGACGACAAAGGCATCGCCCCGCGTATGCTCGAAAGCCTCGTAAATCTGCGATGCAAGGTCCTGCGCGTACCCTACGGCGATCAGGGTTTGCTGATTCCGCGCCAGCTCTTCGACGCGGTAGGCGGTTACAAAAATCTGCCGATCATGGAGGATATCGATCTGGCCCGGCGTCTCGGCCGTCGTCGCCTCACGATGCTGGACGCCAACGCCGTGACGTCGGCCGAGCAATACAAGCGCGAAGGTTATCTGCTGCATTCCGTGCGCAATCAGATCTGCCAGATGCTGTATGGCGCGGGCTTGCCCATCGGCATGATCGCTCGCCTGCACGGAAACATCGAGACGGCGCGTTAAGGCGGTTTTCAAACTCTCGCGATCAGCCCGCCTTACGATGCTCCTCGAGCCTGGGCATGATCTCGACGAAATTGCACGGCCGTTGGCGCGCATCGAGCTGGAATTTCAAAATTCCATCCCACGCGTCGCGGCATGCGCCCGTCGATCCCGGCAGGCAGAAAATAAACGTCCCGTGCGACACGCCTCCGCAGGCGCGCGATTGAACGGTCGAGGTACCGACCTTCTGAAACGACAGCATGTGAAAGAGGATTGCAAAGCCCTCGATCTCTTTTTCGAAGAGCGGTTTCACAGCCTCCGGCGTCACGTCGCGGCCGGTAAACCCGGTGCCTCCTGTCGTGATCACGCAATCGATCGAGGGATCGTCGATCCAGCCTTGGACGATGCTTCGGATGAGAGGCGTATCGTCCTTCACCAGTTTGCGGCCGGCAAGAACATGCCCGGCTTCACTGATGGCGCGTTCCAGATAATCGCCGGATGTATCTTCAGCGATGGTCCGTGAATCGGACATCGTCAGGATGGCGATCCTGACAGGGACGAATGTGCGCTCGGAATCGATGCCGGCCATGACGG
>JAEWCT010000173.1 GCA_023390485.1 Pseudomonadota bacterium | reverse complement strand
TAACAGCACTGAGGTCTTGGTCGCGGGATCGGATATTCCGGTCGGGCAGATCGTCAACGAGGGAAGCTTTCGCTGGGTAGCCTGGCCATCCGAAGCCGTGTCGGCGAGTTACGTCACGAAGCAGGGTGGCGGCGTTGCGATGATGCACAATCTCTCCGGCTCGGTGGCGCGTTCGCCGTTGCTCGCGGGAGAGCCCATCACCACGCAGAAATTGATCAAGGCGGGACAGGGCGGCGTTCTTGCTGCGATCTTGCCGCAGGGCA
This sequence comes from Pseudomonadota bacterium, assembly GCA_023390485.1. GTDB lineage: Bacteria > Pseudomonadota > Alphaproteobacteria > Rhizobiales > Hyphomicrobiaceae > Hyphomicrobium_B. Next base: position 2,667 of record JAEWCT010000173.1, on the reverse strand, counting down.
TGCGCGCCATTTCGACGAAGATCAAAGCCGAGACTGCGGCCGGCAGCCTGATCCTTCCGAACGATCATGTCGACGTCATTCTGATCCGTCAGGTGCGCAATCGCAGCAATCATGAAGAGACCGTCGCCGATACGCTGTTTCGCAATGTGCGTGTGATGGCCATCGGGCAGCAGATCGAGACCAAGGAAGGCAAGAAGGCGGCGGACAACTCGGCAACGACAGCGACGCTGGAGCTGACGCCGCGGCAAGCCGAGATGATGGCGCTAGCGAATTCGATGGGCGAAATCACTCTGTCGCTTCGCAGCGTCGCCGATTTGAGCACCGATCCGGCACGGGCCGGCAGTCTCAATCTTGATAAGCCTAAAAACAATTCCGTGCGCATCGTTCGCTACGGAGCCAAGTCGCGTGTGTATGGCGTGAACTGAGTAAAGACTTAGTCAGTGGTCGTCATAAGGTAATAGGGCCTCATGCGCAGTAATTTCGGATTTTCGTGGCGCGCACACTTGCGCGCCATCGTGATGCTTGTCAGCGCGACGCTGGCCCTTCCGGGGGCTTCGGCGCAGCCGCAAGACCTGGACGAGTCTTATCGCGACCTTTCGGGCGCGGGCCAGCATCAGTCTTTCATCCGTATCCAGGATGCCGGCGGACCGATCAGGAAAAGCCTCAAGATCGGCATGGGCAAATCGGTCCTGCTCGAATTTCCGCGTGATGTCCGCGATGTGATGGTGTCGAATCCTGCTGTCGTCGATGCGGTGGTGCTCAGCTCCAACCGCGTCTTTCTCCTCGCCAAAGGAATGGGCGAAGCGAACGCCTTCTTTTTCGATACGTCGGGCGCGCAATTCGCGACCATGGAACTTTACATCGAAAGAGAAACGGCGGGACTGCAGGCGCTTCTCAACCGGATCATCACCGGCTCGTCGATCAAGGTCGAGATGCTCAATCAGACGGTTATCCTGACCGGTAGTGTCAAGAGTCCGATAGATTCGACGCGCGCCGGCGACATCGCTGCGCAGTTCATTTCGCAGCAGCTCGTGAGCGCGTCCATTAACGTCAAAGAAGGCGTCGCTTCGCAGCAGAGCCAGACCAATCAGGTCAAGGAATCCGTCATCAATATGCTGACGGTCGAAGCCGAAGAGCAGGTGATGCTCAAGGTGACCGTCGCCGAAGTGCAGCGCACGCTTCTGAAGCAGTTGGGCGTTAACCTTGGCGGCGTGCTGCAGTCGGGAAGCTTTTCGACAACACTTCTGACGGAGAACTCGTTTCCGATCACGACCGCACAAGGCCTCGGATCGCTTCCGACGTTCGGTGTTCCGGCAGCTGCGGGTGCGGCCTGCGCCGTCGGCGCACCGCTCTGCCCGTTCAACACCGGTCCAGGTAATGGCTCCCTGGGTAATAGCGGCCTGCTTTCGGGCTGGGGATCGGGATCCAACCGGATCCAGTCGGCCATACGAGCGCTGGAACGTGATGGGTTGATCCGCACGCTCGCCGAGCCGAACCTCACCGCCATCTCCGGCGAGGCTGCGGAATTCCTCGCGGGCGGCGAGGTGCCTTACGTCACCGGCATCGACACGCAAACGGGTGCGAGTTCCGTCGCGTTCAAGAAGTTCGGTGTGCAGCTCGCCTTTACGCCCGTCGTTCTGTCCGAAGGCCGCATCAGCCTCAAGATCGATACCAGCGTCAGCGATATTTCGCAGTTCATCGGCGGCAATCCGGTGTTCGATACACGGCAGGCGAAAACCGTGGTGGAGCTGCCGTCGGGCGGATCGCTGGCGCTTGCGGGCCTCATCAACACCAAGACGCAGCAGAATATCGACGGCTTGCCTGGAGCGAAGGACATTCCGATTCTCGGCACTCTGTTCCGCAGCCGCGATTTCCAGAACAATGAGTCGGAACTCGTCGTCATCGTGACGCCGTATCTCGTGCAGCCGACATCGCGTCAGCAGCTTGCGGCACCGACGGACGGATTGGCACCTGCGACCGATCTCAAGGCGGACTTTCTCGGTCATCTCAACCGGATCTACGGCAAGGGCGAAGTCATGCCTTCCGGCGGTCTCAAGGGTGACTACGGTTTCATCGTCGAATAGTTGGGGCGCAGACGCATCATGCCGAGCAAGTGCACGACCGACCGCCTTCCACAAAATGCGCGATCGGGGATAGCGAAGGTTCTCATCGCCGCGTTGCTTCCGGTTATCGTCGCCGGTTGCCGGCACGATGCGCCGGGCCCGCAAGTTGCGGGCTGGCAGCTTGTCGATCCCGAGCAGCGCCATCCGATCCTCGTGTCGCAACAGCCTGCAACGCTCAACCTCAGAGTCGCGACGAGTGCCGACGGTTTGACGCCGATGCAGCGTGCGCGCGTCTTAGAGTTCGCCGGCCGGAGCAAGGCCTCGGATGCCGGTAACAGCCGCATCGTTATTTCGGCTCCGGGCGGATCGCCCAACGAAAGTGCCGCGATGCAAGCAGCCGACGAGGCCCGTCACCTGATGATCGAGAGCGGCTATTCGGAAACCTCGATCGCGGTCGAGGCCTATCACGCGGACGGTCGCGATGCGCCGCTACGGTTGTCATACATGCGCTATGTCGCCGAAGCGCCCGATTGCGGAAAAGACTGGTCGGAAAATCTCGCGCGCACGTATCAGAACACGCCCTATCCAAACATGGGCTGCGCGG
>JAEWCT010000416.1 GCA_023390485.1 Pseudomonadota bacterium | reverse complement strand
CCCGATGCCAGCCTGGCAACGATCGAGCGGGTCATGAGCCACACGCAGGCACTTGGCCAATGCCGGAATACGCTGCGACAACTTGGCCTAAAGCCGGTTCCTGAGGCGGACACAGCAGGCTCCGCCCGGCTTGTGGCCGAGAGTAACGATCTCACGACGGCGGCGATCGCGTCGCGGCTGGCTGCCGAGATCTACGGATTGAAGATCCTGAAGAGCGACGTCGAGGACCAAGAACACAACACGACGCGCTTCGTCATCTTCGCGAAGGAGCCCGACGATGCGGAGCCGGGCAACGGCCCCGTCATGACCACCTTCCTCTTCCGCGTGCGCAACGTGCCGGCAGCACTCTACAAGGCGCTCGGCGGCTTTGCGACGAACGGCGTCAACATGACGAAGCTCGAGAGCTACCAGGAAGAAGGCACCTTCAACGCCACGATGTTCATCGCCGACATTGAGGGCCATCCCGTCGACCGGCCGGTGCAGCTGGCGCTCGAGGAGCTGTCCTTCTTCTCGACGCAGACGAAAATTTTCGGCACCTATCCGGCGAGCCCCTTCCGGAAGGAAGCGCTGGAGCTCGCCGCGAGCGGACTCGTGCCGATCAAGCGTCCGGGTTGATCGCATACACCGGAATAGATCCGTTTCTTTGCGCGTTCGGCAGGTCGCTGCGGATGGGAGATTTGTGGTCCCGCGACATGTTCGCGATAAGGTGCGCAGAGGCTCGGAATTCGGTCGGTCCGGGCCTCAAGCCGATTGAACTTCCGGGATATCTTGGCTCGTCCAATCCAAGAAATGCCTGTTGAGCAAAGGGTTGTACTTTTCGGCTGCCCGGCCCATTATAAGCACGGGCTGGCGGCGGACGAATTCGTCGCCAACCGGGTCAGGTCCGGAAGGAAGCAGCCCTAACGATCAGAAGTCGGGTCGTTCGCCAGCCTTGATATTTGCGCTCACGGGCCGATGGCCCTCCGCGAGGGCGCGGCTCACCGCGGGTCGCCTTGCTCCCTCGCCCTCCGGGCGAAAAGATGCTTCAGGGGTCATGGCAAAGAAAAAATCAGATGCGTCGGACGGCGTTGAGGCTTCTGGCGGCGCAGAGCCCGCGAAGCCCTATGTCGTCCTCGCGCGCAAGTATCGTCCGGCAACGTTCGACGATCTGATCGGCCAGTCGGCCATGGTGACGACCCTCCGGAACGCCTTCGCGTCGGGCCGGATCGCCCAGGGCTACATGCTGACAGGCGTGCGCGGCGTCGGCAAGACGACGACGGCGCGCATTCTGGCGCGCGCGCTCAATTACGAAGCGCCGGGCTACGACAAGCCGACGATCGACATGCCGGGTCTCGGCGTTCACTGCAAAGACATCATGGAGGGCCGTCATCCGGACGTGCTCGAAATGGATGCCGCGTCGAACACCGGCGTCGACAATATTCGCGAAATCATCGAGAGCTCGCAGTACACGCCGCTCGTCGCGCGCACCAAAGTTTTCCTCATCGACGAGGTTCACATGCTGTCGAAGGGCGCGTTCAACGCGCTCCTGAAGACGCTTGAAGAACCTCCGGCGCATGTCCGCTTCATCTTCGCGACGACGGAAATCCGCAAAGTTCCGGTGACGGTGCTGTCGCGGTGCCAGCGTTTCGATCTCAGGCGCGTCGAGCAGCTGGTTCTCGCCGAGCATTTCCAGAAAATCGTCGGCGCGGAAGGTGCGAGCGCCGATGGCGATGCGTTGCAACTCATTGCGCGTGCCGCCGAGGGTTCGGTTCGCGACGGCCTCTCGATTCTCGATCAAGCGATTGCGATGGGCGATGGGCATGTCACCGCTTCCAAGGTGCGCGACATGCTCGGGCTCGCCGACCGTGCGCGCATTTTCGATCTTGCCGAAAGTCTCTTCCGTGGTGACGTCGCGGGTGCGCTTGCGGGCCTCACTTCGCTGCATCGTGACGGCGCCGAAGCGACCGAGATCGTGTCCGATCTTGCCGAAGCGGTGCATGCGATTGCGCGCGTCAAAGCGGTCGGCGAAGAGCCTGCGGGCGAAGGGCTGACGGCGGAAGAGAAAGCGCGGCTGAAAGACCTCTCGGCGCGGCTGTCGATGCCGTATCTGTCGCGCGCCTGGCAAATGCTGATCAAGGGTTTCGAGGAGACGGCGCGGGCGCCCAATCCGCGCGTCGCGGCGGAGATGCTGCTGATTCGCCTCGCCTATACGTCCGATCTTCCGACGCCGGATGAATTGATCCGGGCGCTGGGCGGCGGCGCGGTACCGGCGCGGCGTCCGGCGCTCCCCGCAGGTGACGGTGGCGGCACTGCCGATCAACGTGTGCCGCTCAATTCGCGCGCCGCGGCATCGGTTGCCGAAGGCTTCGACGATGAGGCGGGGGACGCATTCGAATTCGACGACGGCGAGCCGATCGGCGGCGATGATGACGATGGGGAAGGTTCCAGTCCGCTTCTCGCCGCAAATCCGAGGTCGTTCCCCGAGGTCATCGCGCTTGCGAGCGCGAAGCGCGACGTGAAGCTCACGATCCATCTCGAAGATCATGTGAGCCTCGTCAAATTTGATGCGGTTGCCGGATCGATCGATTTCTTTCTTTTGCCCGAGGCGCCTCAAGAACTTCCCAACGAGCTGCGCGAGAAACTCAACGCCTGGACGAACCGGCGCTGGGTCATTCTTGTGTCGAAGGATGCCGGTGCTCTCCCGGTCGGCATCGTGCGCAGACAACGCGAAGCGGCCGAGCTCGAGTCGCTAAAAGCTCATCCGGCCGTGCGCGCCGTGCTCGAAGCATTTCCCGATGCGAAGATTGCCGAGGTGCGGCGAATCGCTGGGCGTGAGACAGATACGGACAGTGAGAGCGAAGCGGTCTAAAGCTCGCCAAGATTTTTAGATTTCGGCATGTTGCCGCGAGGATCATTATGAAAGATCTGATGGGAATGATGAAGCAGGTGGGCCAGATGCAGGCTCGCCTCAAGGAGATGCAGGACGATCTCGCCAAGTCCGAAATCGAAGGCCAGTCGGGTGGCGGGCTTGTGCATCTGACCGTCGACGGCAGAGGCGAAGTCAAGCGCGTGCGCATCGATCCGAGCCTGATGAAGCCGGACGAAGTCGAGATTCTCGAGGATCTCATCGTCGCAGCAGCCGCTGACGCGCGCGCCAAGGTCGATAACGTCATGCAGACGAAAATGGCCGAGATCACCGGCGGGCTTCCGTTGCCGCCGGGGATGAAGCTCTTTTGATTTTTTCACTCCCGTCATCCTCGACCGAATGAGCAAAGCGAATGATGGTCGGGGATCCAGCGTAAGATTCGCCGGAGGCGCAAAGGCTGTATCGAGCCTTCGGCAGTTTTGCGCTGGATCCCCGAACGGCTCGCAGGCTTGCCGTTCGAGGATGACGAAAAAGGTCGCGCTCGCCGCCGCATTATGAATTGAGAGCATGTCACGCAAAACGGCAGGTCCCGAAATCGAGCGTCTGGTGCAGCTCTTGGCGCGATTGCCGGGGCTTGGTCCGCGTTCGTCGCGCAAAGCCGTGCTGTCTCTGTTGAAGCGGCGCAATGAGCTGCTGGTTCCGTTGTCGGAAGCATTGCAGCAGGCCATCGCGAAAATTGCCGAATGTCCTGTGTGCGGCAATCTCGATACGGTTTCCCCGTGCAGCATCTGCGCCGATCCGCGCCGCGATCAGAGTTTGATCGTGGTCGTCGAAGAGGTCGGCGATCTCTGGGCACTCGAACGTGCGGGCGTCGTGTCGGCGCAATATCATGTGCTCGGCGGACACCTGTCGCCGCTCGATGGGGTTGGGCCGGACAAGCTCAACATCGCGAGCCTCGTCAGCCGGGCGCGGTCGCCGGACGTGAAGGAGATCTTGCTGGCGCTCAACGCTACCGTCGAAGGCCAGTCGACGGCGCATTTCATTTCGGATCAACTCGCGACGGCCGACGTTACGGTATCGCGCTTGGCGCAAGGCGTTCCGATCGGCGGCGAACTCGATTATCTCGACGACGGCACGCTCGCAGCCGCGTTCAAGGCGCGGCGCAAATTATAAAAACTGAAGGCCGCCGCCGTGGTGCGCCGCAGAGGACCGGGAGCGATGGCAGAAGTCGAGACCGTTCGCCGGCGAAACGAAGGTCCGCGGTTCGTCACCGGCTCGCTGCTCGGGCACATTCTGTCGATGACGGCCGCGGGTGCCGTCGGGCTGATGGCGATCTTCATCTGCGATCTCGCGAATATCTATTTTCTGTCGCGTCTCGGGGACGAGGCGATCGTCGCGGCGCTTGGTTATGCGAGTTCGGTTCTCTTCTTTTCGACGTCCATCGGGATCGGTTTGTCGATCGCGGCGACGTCGCTGATCGCGCCTGCGCTCGGGGCACGGCGGCGTGTTCGTGCGCGCCGTCTATCGGCGAATGCGCATGTGCTGTCGTTCCTTTTTTCAGCCATCGCGAGCGTTGCGATCTGGCTCGCGATCCGGCCGCTGCTCGAGCTACTTGGGGCGAGCGGCAGGACCTTCGAACTAGCGCGGTTCTTCCTTCTCGTCCTGGTGCCGACGCTGCCTCTTCTTTCGCTCGGCATGACGTCGGCGGCTGTGCTGCGTTCGGTTGGGGACGCGCGGAGGGCGATGTTCGTGACGCTGTCCGGCGCCATCGTCAACACGATCCTCGATCTCGTCTTCATCGTGCATTTCGGCATGGGGCTCGAGGGTGCGGTGCTCTCATCGCTTCTGGCGCGCATCGCGATCATGTGCGTCGGCCTCTATGGCGTCGTCGCGGTGCACGACTTGATGGGCCGCCCAAAGATCGCGACGCTCAAGCAAGATACGCCGCCCTATTGCCGCATCGCGGGTCCGGCCGTGCTGACGAACATAGCGCCAGCCGTCGGCAACGGCTACATCACGTTGGCGATGTCGAGCTACGGAGATGCGGCGGTTGCGGCATGGGCCATCATCGGGCGCATTACGCCAGTGGCGTTCGGCGCCATTTACGCGCTTTCGGGTACGGTCGGGCCGATTCTCGGGCAGAACTTCGGCGCGCGATCGCCGTCGCGGATGCGGGACGTGTTTACGCTGTCGCTGTTGACGATGGCGGCCTTTACGGGGCTCGCATGGCTCATCCTCGCGGCCGTGGCGCATCCGCTTGCGGACCTTTTCCGGGCCGGACCCGAGACGCGCGAGCTGATCGTATTTTTCTGCCGTTGGCTGTCGCCTCTGTTCGTATTTCTCGGCACGGTCTTCATCACGAGCGCCGTATTCAACACGCTCGGGCGAGCTCACTACTCGACGCTGCTGAACTGGGGCCGCGCGACGCTCGGAACCGTGCCGTTCGTGGTGATCGGCGGGCATCTTGACGGAGCCGAGGGCGTGCTTGCGGGGAACATGATCGGCGGCGTCGCGTTCGGTGTTATTGCCATAATGGCCGGATATCGGTTGATCGCGCGAGTCGGGAAAATGCTGGCGCTTTAGTTCACTAATTAGCGTCTCTGGGCGTTGCACTTTTCGCCGACGCAGTTCTAGATCGTCCGAAGACGTCCTTTTTGCGCCGGTAGGTTCGCCGACTGGCATATTCGAGGGAAACGGCTTGGCCATTGCGCAGCGCATTCTCGTGACCGGCGCGTCGGGCTTCATCGGCCAGCATGTCGTCAGGACGCTTGCGGATCGGGGTTACACCGTCCGGGCGGCGTCGCGGCAGCCGATCGTGTTCGACAGTCCGCGGGTCGAGGGCGTGGCGGTCGGCGACATGTCGCGGTCGTTCGCGGCCGAGTTTCTGGTGCGGGGCGTCGATGCGGTCGTGCACGCCGCCGGTTTGTCTCATTCGCGCGCGAATTTGCCCGAGGCGGCGTACACGGCGATCAATGTGGGTGCAACTCGTCAGCTTGCCCGGGCCGCGCGGGCGGCGCGCGTGAAGCGCTTCGTGCTCATGTCCTCGATCCGCGCGCAAGTCGGCGTCACCTATCCGGGCATCGTCACGGAAGCGACGGTTGCCGCGCCGACGGATGCCTATGGCCGTTCGAAGCTCGCGGCCGAGTCGATCCTCGCGCAGACACTCGAGGGATCGCCGACACACTGGACTGTGCTGCGCCCGGTGCTCGTCTACGGCGGCGGCGTCAAGGGCAACATGGGCGCCTTGATGCGTCTCGCCGCGTTGCCGGTGCCGTTGCCTTTCGGGGCGCTCAAGGCGCGCCGGTCGCTACTCAGCATCGGCAATCTGCTCAGCGCTATCCAATACGTGCTGCAGACCCAGACGGCCGAAAACACGATCTTCGGCGTGGCCGATCCGGACCCGTTAACAATAGCGGAAATCATTCGGGCGCTGCGCCGGGGGTCGGGACGGCCGCAGCTGCTGCTTCCGGTTCCCGAGGCTTCCCTCGTGGCGTTGCTCCGGATGGCCGGGAAGCCGCATTTCGCCGAGCGGCTGACCGGCGATCTGATCGTCGATCCCGTGCTCCTGCGGCGGATCGGATGGACCCCGCCAGAGGCGACACTGGAGGCTCTGGCGGCGTCGGCGCAGGCGGGACCTAGTGCCGAGCGTTCAAAACCGGAACGGTATAGGGCCGCACGCCATTGACCGTGGCTCCAGGCTTTCATATGTCACCGCTATGACCGTTCTTCCGATCATCACCATCCCTGATCCCGTCCTGCGCAAGATCTCCGATCCGGTCGAGCGCGTGGACGATGCCGTCGTCAAGCTCATGGACGACATGCTCGAGACCATGTACGCCGCGCCCGGCGTCGGGCTTGCCGCCGTACAGGTTGGCATCCTGAAGCGGGTCGTCGTCATCGACGCGGCGGAGGACGGTGAGCCTGCGAGGCCGATCGCCATGGCGAACCCGGAGCTGATCGGCGTCGGCTCGACGACGCGCGTGCACGAAGAGGGCTGCCTTTCCATTCCGGACGTTCGCGTCGAGATCGAACGGCCGTCGACGGTGACTGTGCGTTACATCGATCGAAACGGGAAAGAGCAGGAGCTGGAGGCGGACGGTCTGCTCGCCACCGCCATTCAGCACGAGATCGATCATCTCGACGGGCAGCTGATCATCGATTTCCTGTCGCGTCTCAAGCGCGACATCATCATCCGCAAGTTCAAGAAGCAGGTCCGGTCGGGCGGAGACTGAATCCTGCGCGCGTGCCCACCCGATCGAAGGGCTGTCGTGCGCGCCAACACAGACGGGCGAGATGCCGCTCAATATCATCTTCATGGGGACGCCGGATTTCTCCGTGCCGGTGCTCGACGGGATCGCGGCGGCCGGGCATCGCGTCGTTGCCGTTTACAGCCAGCCGCCAAGGCCGGCAGGGCGGGGTATGGCGGAAGTCAAATCGCCGGTTCAGCGCCGTGCGGAAG
>JAEWCT010000415.1 GCA_023390485.1 Pseudomonadota bacterium | reverse complement strand
GCTATGACGAAGATGGCGCCGATGATCCAGCCGAGAGGGCTGTTCTGCCGCTGCCTGGATGTGGTCTTGTCGCTTTCATTCATGCTGGTCTCTCCGTGGATCGTTCGAAAACCTGTCGTCGGGAGAGACGTTCCAAAGTATCGCATCGGTTGGAAGCATCGCGCCCACGGTCAACCGCTCATTCCTGACCGGCGATCGGATACATGAAATCAACGACGCACTGGACGAACTTGTCCGCCTTCGCGTCGTCATAGCCGCTCTGAATGACATCGCGACGTGTTCTCATGCGGTCACCATCCGAGACGCCGATTACCCGCCCGCACACGATTCTTGCTTCGGTCCCCAGCGGACCTTCATTGTCCCGATTGACTTGTTCACGGGCTTCTTCGAGCGGCCTTCCAAAGCTTGGCGGAAGGGCGGGGTCGGCTCCTGCTGAACTATAGGATAGAGGTGCAAAAGCCGAGATCAGTGTCGCGGCGACAATCGATTTCATCGTGAGCTCCAGCGCCGGTCGTGAGATTACCTCGCAACGGACCGCGGTGGTCTTCGTTCCTCAATGAAGATACCGGGCCCCCTCGGTGAGCAACCTCGGCGCTGATACAAAGCGCTTCTAACCAAGGTCGTCGTCCTTGGAACTAGAGCTCGTACCGATTGTCTTTTGATTGTTCGACTGTCGAACTCGCACCGCGACGCCGCACCACCATCAAAGCAAAGGCCCCCGGGATCGGACCGGGGGCCTTTAGCTCGCCTAGGGGTACATCCGCCCTGGCTGTGTAGAAAAGCCCATGATGAACAAAGCCGAAAGCTGCGCATTAACATAAGCTAACTAGGACACACTGCATGTCGAAGTTCGTCATGCTGCTCGTCGAGGACGACTCGCTCCAGCGCGAGATCCTGGCCGAGCTTCTCAAGGATGAAGGTTTTGAGGTGGTCGAGTGCTCGACCGCAGAAGCCGCCGAGTTGATCGTCGCCTCTACTGGCGATGAACTGAGAGCCCTGATTACCGATCATAATCTGGCAGGCCGGATGACGGGTGTCGAGCTGGCGGAATATGCCCGCGCGCGGTGCCCGGCGTTGCCGATCATCGTGATGTCGGGCACGCATACAGCGGCGCTTCCGGCCGACACGATTTTTCTGCACAAGCCATTTCCGCCGGCTCTATTCCTGGAGGCGGTGACGAGCTAGACCCCGTAGCCACTGACGCTCGCTGTGCAGAATGACCTGGGCAGCAGCGAAGCAGGCGCACATCGGCGCCATTAGGAACATCCTTCTGGCAGTTGGCTTATATCCTGGGTGGCTGCCTCGGTCCCACGAGGCAAGAACCTGTCCAGAGACCCCGGCATCATCATGCCCCCCGGCCCGGTGCCGGGGTCTCGCAGGCTCCAAGCCAGTTGATTGCAGAAATCTGCGCGCTTCAGTTTCCTGGAGCTCGACGGAATAGCCGAGAGGACCCTAGGTCTCCTGCGCACGCCGCACGGCAGCCGTCAGCTTGGCCTTCTGCCGGGCCCATCGCTCATCTTCCGCCGCCCCGCGCGCCTCGACGGCGGCACGCTCCGCTTCGATGGCATCTGACTTCGCCTCGTGCTCCCGTTCGGCGACCTCGAGCGCGGCCTGTGCCTTTGCAATCGCCCGCTCCTGCCGTTCCCTGACCTTGGTCCGGGCGGCCGCCTCGCGCCGGCCTTGCGCTTCACGCCGCTGCTGCTCCTTGTCGTAATCGATGGCCGCCTGTCGCGCGGCCTTCTTGCTGATCTGCGCAGGCGGGTGCTTGCTCGGCTTGAGCTTTTTCCTGGGTTCGGGCCCGGCAAGGTCGGCGGCTGATTGCGACGGGATGCCCGACTGCTCGGCAAAGCGTCCCTTCGAGCCGGCCGCCCGCTTCAGCACAACGCCGGGCTTTGCCATGGTTGCCGCGACGATGTCTGGATCGTCCGTCTCTTTGGCCAAGCCCTGGTGGAACAGATTGCTCCCGGCGCCCCATGACTCCAGCGCCGCCTTCATCGACGGTGCTGCAATCGCGAGATCATAGAAGCCAAGAGAGGTCTGAAAGGTCTTGAGCTTGCGCGCCATGCCCGTCTGGATAGCGCTTATCCCGACCGTCCGCCGTCCCGCCTAGCGTCGCCGCGCGACCAGAACGCCGACGATGAAAGCTGCGGCCAGCGACCGGAGCGGTGCAGAGATCGCGGTTTGCCGCAGCTGTTCGGCAAGACGTGCTGGCGCGGCCTTTGCAGACAGATCCTTTCGCCGGCCGGCGATCCCGGGCGAGAGGCTTTCGGCGGCGGCATCATCCGAAAGACCGGATTCTTCGGTCATTGCGGAGGCTTCTCTTAGATCCATGAAAACTCTCCAGCTGGTTTGAAGCAACCGCTCTGCGTCTAGCCCGTTCCTGTCGAATCGCTCGGTGCCTGGCGTGCCCCAGCATCAGTGAGCCAGCTGCAGCTCCAGCAAGGCAATCCGCTGCAAGGCGGAGACGTCCCGTTCGCCGGCGCTCGCGGTCCGCAAGATGGATTCGGCAAGCAGGCTGACGTGGCGCGCATGTACCGGCTCCGGCAGGGTCGCGACGGCCCCTTCGAGAGCAATCGACATGAGTTGGACGACCTCCGGGGAGAACTGGGCGTTTGGAAAATCCTTCATGACCTGCCCGCCAATGCTGGAGTGTCCTGCGACGTTTGACTGCGACCTCATTGGAACGGAAACGCGGGCGTTCCATTGACGTTCCCCGGACGTTGTGGAGCACCATGGGAAAGCTGCTGATCGGAATCGCCGTCGTGAGTCTGGCCGTGATGATCGCTTTTGCAGTTTACGTCATCACATTGTGACGTCAGCCGCGCACGACTTGTCGACTGTCCTGGATGCCGACAGCCGGGCCATCGTCTTGCCTGCCGGCGTTTATGATCGACACTCCCGCTCGATCAGATGAACGGTTTTCCGCCGGTGACGGCCAGCGTCGCTCCCGACGTGTAACTCGACAACGGATCGGCCAGCATCACATAGGCCGTCGCGAGCTCGGCCGGCTGCCCGGCGCGCTGCATCGGCACCTGCTTACCAAAGTTCTTCACTGACTCCTCGGGCATGGTCGACGGAATGAGCGGCGTCCAGATGGGACCTGGTGCTACCGCGTTGACCCGGATGCCCTTTTTGGCCAGCATCTGGGCGAGCCCGCCTGTAAAGTTCTGGATGGCGCCCTTGGTCGTCGCGTAGGCGAGCAGACTGGGGTTCGGCATGTCCGAGTTCACGGAGGCCGTGTTCACGATCGCGGCCCCCGGCGGCATGTGCGGGACGGCCGCCTTCGTGAGATAGAACATGGCGTGGATGTTCACCGCGAAAGTCCGCTGCCATTCTTCATCGCTGATATCTCCGATGTCCTTGAACGTGGCTTGATGGGCCGCATTGTTGACGAGGATGTCGATCCCGCCGAGTTCATCGACGGCCCGCTGCACGAGGGTGCGGCAATGTTCGGGGTGGCTGAGGTCGCCGGGGACGAGGACGACCTTGCGCCCTTCCCGCTCCACCAGCGCCTTGACTTCGGCAGCGTCTTCATCCTCGTTCAAATAGGCGATAACGATATCCGCGCCCTCGCGGGCATAGGCAATCGCGACCGCGCGGCCAATACCGCTGTCGCCGCCCGTAATGATGGCCTTCTTGCCGGCAAGACGACCCGCACCCTTATAACTTTCCTCGCCATGATCCGGACGCGGTTTCATTGCGTTCGTCGACCCGGGCATTGGTTGCTGCTGTGACGGGAACGGCGGCTTGGGATAGTCGGTCATGGGCTGGCTCCAGGAGTTTTGCTCGCTAACGAGGGGCGGCCTGCCGCGTTCCTAGCCGGCGGTCAGACCTTCTGCCCCAGTCGCACGATGATATCGTCCGGGAGGAGTGCGTCCGCGTCTGCCGGGCGCAGTCGCCATAACTCGTCGCCGCTGATGAGCTGCGGCATAGGCAATTCATGGTCGGCGAAACTCGCAACGATCTGCAAGATCTCCCCGTCCGCTGTGCGCCAGCGGACGTCGAGGCCCCCGGTCCGGGTGCTGTTGCTCGCTCGCAGCAATTCACTTCGGGCCCAAACGAACCCGCGCTTGATCAGCGGCACGACTCTCTCTCGGCGAATACGGAGTAGCCGAATTGTCAGCGCGCGGAATTTCAGGCCGACGGGAGAGCCATCGATGCTTGCCCAATCGAGCTTCGAAGCCTGAAACGTGTTCGCGTCGCAAGGGTCTGGAATTTTAGCACGCATTTCAGGCGTCGAGAAAGATTTGAAATGGGCGAATTCCCTGCGTCGTCCTTCCCGTGTCAGCTCGGCAGCTTCACCCGTCCAGTCCGCGAAAAAGAGGAAGGGCGTTTCGACAGCCGCCTCCTCGCCCATGAACAGCATCGGGATGTGAGGATTAAGCAAGACCAGCGCCATCGCCTGGCCGAGCTTCTCGGGGCTGACCAGTCTGGACAGGCGCTCCCCCAACGCGCGATTGCCGACCTGGTCGTGGTTCTGCGCGAAGAAGATGGTCGCTTCAGGCGGCAGATGATCACTGGGCTCGCCCCGCGGTGCGTCGTGAAGCGGAAAGATCTCGCCCTGATACGAAAATCCCTGCGTCAAGGACCGGGCGAGATGTTCGAGCGGCTTGTCGGCAAAGGCGCGATAGTAGCCCTCGTCTTCGCCCGTCAGCAGGACGTGCAGCGCATTGTGGAAGTCGTCGGCCCATTGCGCATCGTAAAGCTTCGCCTGCCCCTGTGAGCGGCCAAGAAGATGCGCCTGGTTAGCCTCGTTCTCGAGCATGAGGTGCACGCGGCGCCCAGGCAGCTCGTGCCGAACGGTCTCGGCAAGCTCGACGAGGAAATGCCGATCGGAATCATCCTTGAGAGCATGGACCGCGTCGAAGCGCAGCCCGTCAAAGCCGTAATCGCGCAGCCACATCAGCGCGTTCTCGATGAGGAACTCGCGGACGAATGCGCCATCGCGCCCCTCGAGGTTGACGGCGGGCCCCCAGCCCGTGGTGTAGCGCGTCGTGAAGAAGCTTTCCGCGTAACTGTGCAGATAGTTCAGCTGCGGACCGAAATGGTTATAGACGACGTCCAAATACACCATGATGTCGAGGGCGTGCGCAGCCCGCAACAAGCGCTTGAGATCCTGCGGACTGCCGTAACGCGCGTTAGGTGCGTTGAGAAGGACGCCGTCGTAGCCCCAATTGTGCCGCCCGGGAACGTCATTGAGCGGCATGAGCTCGATGGCGGTGATTCCGAACTCGCGCAGATAGGGCAATCTCTTCTCGACACCGGCATACGTCCCCTCATTGCTGAAAGTGCCGACGTGAAGTTCGTAGATGACGGCTTCGGCCCAGGGGCGGCCCGGATAGAGGATGGCGTCTCGAAGCGTCGACGTATCGAGCACCTTGCTGGGCCCGCCGACATCGTCGGGCTGGAAGAAGGAGGCGGGATCGGGGACGACCAGAGCCCCATTGATCCTGAACTGATAGCGCGTGCCGGCATGCGCGGTTGGGCTAAGCAGCTGATACCAGCCCTCGTCGTCGCGCGGCATCCTGCGCGGCGGCCGTCCGACCTCCAACAGCTCGACCGAGCCGGCGGTGGGCGCCCAGAGATTGAAGACCACCCCGTGATCGACGATCTGTGGACCGTGGCGACGGGCCTGTCGGGCGGCTCCCAGTTTCTGATGCAAATCCGTTGGCCTTTCGCCCGTATGCGCGGATATCCGGCACGCGTCGGCGAGGCGCGAGGGCATCATGAGCCGCTTTACGATCGCTTAAGCATGCGTGAGGACGAGAAAGCTGGCCTTGCCGCATTCGTTCCTCGCGAGCGAGTCCCTTCACGAGAGGCATGCGATTGCGAGAGCGCCGATCCCGCGTTGTGTACACTTTTGGACCAAATCAAAAAAAGCTCAGGCGCTTATGGGCTTTAGGAACCTTCGCTGCGACGCGGAATTTCTGAATGGCGCTCCACTGGGGAAGCGCATTTGGAATTCAAAAAGATGGTTGGCGTAGACCACTGGGAACGGCGGGCATAATGCGAATCCTGTTCGCGACGCCCGAAGTATCAGACTTCATTCAAGTTGGCGGCTTGGCCGCAGTTTCAGCGGCTCTGCCGCGCGCTTTACGAGATTTTGCTGACGTACGCGTCATCATCCCAGGCTATCCGGCGGTTCTGCGCGGCTTGCAGGATCTCAAGCCCGTGGGGCGATGCCAGCCCTTCGCCGCACTGCCTGCGTTCGAGATCGACCTGGGACATACCGCGGACGGTTTGACCTACTACGTCGTCCGCTGTCAGGAATTGTACGAGCGCGACGGCACGCCCTATGCCGACGACCGCGGCGCTGACTGGGGCGATAACAATGTCAGGTTCGCAACCTTCTCCTATGCCGCAGCACAGCTCGCCAGGGGACTGATCGACAAGGAATGGTGCGCCCACCTCGTCCACGCCAACGATTGGCAATGTGCGCTGATCCCCGGCTATCTGGAATGGCACTACGCCCACATTCCGACGGTGTTCACGATCCACAATCTCGCCTACCAGGGCGTCTTCGACCGGAGTTCACTGGCGCCCCTCGGTATTCCCGAGGCGAGTTTCAAGATCGATGGCGTCGAATTCTACAACCAGCTCTCATTCATCAAGGCCGGCCTCGTCTATGCCTCGCACCTGACGACGGTCAGCCAGACCTATGCAAGGGAAATCACCACCGCCGAGTTCGGCTGCGGCCTCGAAGGGCTCCTGCGTCAGCGCGCGGACCGCAACCAGTTGTCAGGTATCCTGAACGGGATCGACGAAAGCTGGGATCCACGGACCTGTCCGTCGCTGCTCCAGCCATTCGGCGCAGGTGACTGGACCGAGCGCAGCCTGAACGCCGACGATGTCAGGGACCAGTTCGGTCTTGCCGTCTCGCGAGGGCCACTGTTCGCACTCGTCGCCCGCCTGGTTCATCAAAAGGGCGTCGACCTCGTCATCGAGAGCGCGCAAGCGATCATCGACGCCGGCGGGCAGATCGTCGTCACCGGCAAAGGCGAGCCGCAGTTCGAGCAGGCCTTGCTTCAGGCCCAGGCCCAGGCGCCGCGATCCATCGCAGTGAAGATCGGGTTCGACGACGCCGAAGCGCGAAGGATCTTCGCCGGCAGCGACTTCACGCTGATGCCCTCGCGCTTCGAGCCCTGCGGGCTGAGCCAAATGTACGCCCAGCGCTTCGGGTCGCTGCCGATCGGCCATCGCACCGGCGGTCTCGCCGAAACCATCGTGGATGGCGAGACCGGATTTTTGTTCGACCAACCATCCGCTCCCGGCTTCCTCGGTAGCCTCTGCCGCGCTTTCTCGACCTTTGGCATGAAGGATCGCCTCGACCACATGCGCCGCGCTGCGATGGCCAAAGCGTTTAGTTGGAACCAATCTGCCAAGTCATACGCGGATCTCTATCGGGCATCGATTTAGAAGGGCATTGGGGGCACGCAACATGAAAATCGCTCAAATTGCTCCACTTGCGGAAAGCTGCCCTCCGCGTCTCTACGGCGGCACCGAGCGTATCGTCTCATATCTGACGGAAGAGCTCGTGCATCAGGGACACGAGGTCACGCTGTTCGCGAGCGGAGATTCGATCACATCGGCAGAGCTCGTGCCGTGCTCGGAGATGGCGCTGCGCCTCGATCCCCGGTGAAGGACATGACGCCGTATCACGTGATGATGCTGGACCAGGTCGCCAAGCGCGCCGCCGAATTTGATGTGCTGCATTTCCACATCGAC
>JAEWCT010000022.1 GCA_023390485.1 Pseudomonadota bacterium | reverse complement strand
GTCAGAGCCACTCATTACGCCGGACCCCTTACGAACTCGAACCCCTGCCCCGAGGTCCGATAATCGCCCGAATAAGGTGTCGCGATTTTGACCATGGCGCGGCGAAAGCCCGGCGGCACGGCCGGGGCCGAGCATTTCGAGGACATAGACGCGTTGTGGGTCAAATGCGGGCGGCCCTTGGAAGTGAGGGATCAATCATTGAAGTTGTCGAGACAGCGCTTCTGATTCGCGCGGGGAGACCAATTCGATGAGTGCAGCCATCGAACAATCAGAACGGACAGCCGCAACCGGACCTTCGAGCCATCTCGGGGTCCGCGATCTCCTGCTGCTCAGAATCGCAATTTGCGGAGCGACGCGCGCCGACCTGCAGCGCGACGTGGCGCCGTTGCTGACCCCGCGGATCTCCGGCACCGAATTCCGCCGCGCCGCCGAGCTGGCGCTGAGCACGCTCGCCGGCTCGCACGCAATCACCGAGTCGAAAGGGCGTCTGACGGCAAGTTCCAAAGGCCTGAAAGCTGCGACAGACCTGCTGCCCACGGTGCGCGCCTTCCCTGAGACATGGGCTGATGTGAAAACCGTGCTCGTCCTTGCAGCGGTCGGCGCCAATGACGGCCCGGCGGTTAGGAAGGCCATCCAGCGCGCCGAAGGTCTCGCCGCACTCGTGTTGCAGCATCATTTTGGAAAATCGACATCGCGCGTCCTCTCGCCGGCCGATCTCAGAGCCGAACTCGCGATCGTCGCCCTCGAACGCGCCTTCGGTAATAAGATAAAGACCGGCCTCGGCAAGGGCGCGGGGCTGCCGGCGAAACCCGGCCGGCTTCTCGCCGGTCAGCTCTTCAAGCAGCCGCGCGAGATCGCCAGCGACGGCAAGCTCATTATCGGCTTAGCGTGCGAGATCGCCGGCAGCCGCGAAACGTCTCTGCCCGCGCTGGAACTCGCGCTCCTCAGGGCTCTCATGGTGCCCAAGGCCGAGAGCGTTGCCACGCCCCCCGCACGTCCGCGTAGCGAGCCGCAGCGGCGGCCGGTCCGCACGACAGCGCCGAACGCCGCGAACGATCGTACGCCACTCGCAACCAGCCAGCCATCGCTGTTCGAAGTTGTATCCCCTCCCGACATGCCAGAATTCTGTCGCGCTGTTGTCGATGCGGCACGACCGGTCGCGGAGGGCTGGCCAGGCAACCGGAAGGCGTTTATCTCTTTGGTATGGAAGGCGATTCGCAACGCGCGTCCCGACTGGGGTCTATCCGAGATTGCGTTCAAGGGAATGCTCGCGGAAGCCCACCGTTCAGGTCAGCTCGAACTGGCGACCGCTGATCTCAAAGACGGTCGCGATCTCAAATCGCTCGAGGACTCGAAGATCCTCTACAAAAACACTGTCTGGCACTTTGTGCGCGTTCAAGATTGAAGGCATTCCGGTACGCAATGGGTGTTGAAGGCGCTTCCCTCAAACCGACGTTTGCTCCCCCGCTCGCGCCTGACAAGCTGAGCGAAGCGTTCGAGCATTCGATTACCTGGGAAGACGACCTCTGGCGCGCCGACCCCGTCGACGTGCCCGAGATCCACGCCAAGGCACGCCAGAAATTCAACGAGCTTCTGACGAGCGTCACGTCCGGCCGCGGTTATCACATGCAGGATCGCATCCTGCTGTTCCACGGCCAGTCGGGTGCAGGAAAAACCCATCTTTTGCGGGCTTTGCGCACCGATTCCCATCGCACCGGCCAGAGCTACTTTGGCTACGCGCAGATGACTCCGGACGTGCAGAATTACGCCGATTTCTATCTGCGCCGTCTCGTCCACTCGCTCGAAAAACCATACGACCCCGATCGCTTCGGCGAGTCCGCACTGTCGCGGCTGACGAACCGCATGGTTCTCGACTCCGAGGTCATCTCGTCAGCCGATCTCGAAAAGCTTCGCGACGCGACGCTCGACGATAAGCAGCTCGCAGGGCTCATCCTTCGTCTCGCCGACCAGATCGTCGCCTGCGACAAGTTCCAGACGCGCGAGCTCGACATCAACATCGTGCGCGCGCTCCTTTATCTGCAGCGCCACGATCCGCGCATCGATCAGCGCGTCAGGCAGTATCTCAACGGTCGCCAGTTGACGGCAATCGCGCATGAAGCCGTCAGCGCGCTCGATCCGAACGATGGCGAAGACCGGGCCTTCGAAATCATCGCCGCGCTCGGCGCGCTCATCTGGACCGTCGATCGCGCCGCGCTCGTGTTCTGCATCGACCAGGTGGAAGACCTGCGCTTCTTCGATAATGCCGAGGACCGCTTCCAGCGCGCCGTTCGTGATCTCATCCAGATCGCCAACCGGCTGACGAACGCCATCATCATCATCTCTTGCCTTGAAGACTTTTACGGCCAGGTACGCAGCCTCGTCGCGCAGTCGTATATCGATCGCATCGAGAAATCCGGCCCGGTTCTGCTTCGTGAAAGCCGGACGCCCGAAGAAGCGCGCCTCATCATTTCGAAGCGGCTCGCCCATCAGTCGGAGTTGAGCGGCGGCGGCCTGAGCTTCCCGGACGCTTCGCAATTTTTCGGGCCCCAGTTCTTCGAGGAATTCGGCGGTCTCTCCACGCGCCGCCTCCTCGAGCATGCGCAGTCGCGCCTGCGCGAGGCAACCTCGACGGAAGGCGACGAGCGCGAGCGCGAGCCAGAAAGACCGTCGTTCATCTCGACGCTCGCCCAGGCCCTCGGTCAGGTCGTCGGTTTCGGCGGCCAGGACGACGAAGCGCCCTCGACGCTGTCCGCCGTGCAGTTCCGCGAAATGTGGGAACGCTTCGCCAACGAAAGCGAAGCGGAGATGCCCGCCGACGATCAGGAGCTGGTGGACGTTCTATCGGCCGCCCTTCTGCTCGCCCGCGACGAATGGGGCCGGTCGATCGAAGTCACCGTGAAGCGCCTGGAGCTTGGCGACGATTTGCCGGCGTTCGATTTGACCGTCCGCCACCGCACCGGCTTTGCCAACGACGTGCGCGTGTTCCTCTGCAATCGCCCGACGCAGGGCGGCGGCTTGAAGCGCCAGCTCGACAAGGTGCTGACAGCAATGCAGGGCAAGCCCTGCTTCATGCTGCGCGCCAGCGACTTCCCGCCGAACAAGAAGAACCAGACGGCGCAGGCCTTCCGCAAATTCCGCGACGGCGGCGGACGCCAGCTGCTTGTGCCAATCCCCGAGTGGGAACGCATGATGACGGTGCGCGAGTTCACCGCCCATCACCGTAGCGACGCCGGCATGACGCAATGGCTCGAAGGCACTAAGCCGCTGTCGAGCCTGATCTCGATCATTCATCTGTTGCGTCTCGATCTACTTGGACGCCCCGTGCCGCGCCTCGTCGCCAAAAACATGGACGACCCGCAATCGACGTTGGACGG
>JAEWCT010000412.1 GCA_023390485.1 Pseudomonadota bacterium | reverse complement strand
AACGTGGCGAGGGAACGTGGCGATGGACCCCCTATCGAAGCTGATAACCGCTTGGAAAATTCCCATAGGCCAGTTCGGCAAATCCGTCTTCGATTTCGTGACGGATTATTTCCAGTGGCTGTTCGATGCTGTTTCCGGGGTTCTTGGAACGGCCGTCGACGGGACTTCCGCGCTGCTCCTGCAGGTGCCTCCTATCCTTCTCGCCGTCATACTCGCCGGGTTTGCCTATTGGCTCAGACGATCAAAGCCGCTGGCCATCGGGGTGCTGATCGGTTTCCTTTTCATCCTCAATCAAGGGCTCTGGAAGGAGACCGTTCAAACGCTGGTGCTGGTCGTCGCGGCCACCGCTCTCTCGATGGCGATCGGCGTGCCGCTCGGCATATGGGCGGCGCATAATCCCCGCGTCTGGCGGGTGGCGCAGCCGCTGCTCGATCTGATGCAGACGATGCCGACGTTCGTCTATCTCATTCCCATCCTCATTCTGTTCGGTCTCGGCGCGGCGCCGGCTCTGATCGTGACGATCATCTTCGCGATGCCCGCGCCAGTACGCATGACGTATCTCGGGCTGACCTCGATCCCGAAGCCGATGCTCGAAGCGGGCGAGAGTTTTGGCGCCACGAAGCGCCAACTGTTGTGGAAGGTTGAGTTGCCTGCGGCTCTCCCCTCGATCATGGCGGGCTTGACCCAGTGCATCATGCTGTCGCTGTCGATGGTCGTCTTCGCGACGCTGATCGGAGCGCCGAGCCTCGGCAATCCGGTCAACCGTGCGCTCGCCAACCGAAACATTCCGCTCGGCATTGAAGCCGGTCTGGCGCTCGTCATCCTCGCCATCATTCTCGACCGCGCTCTCTCCGTTCAGGCCGGAGCTCGCAAATGACGATCGCGGTCGATTTCCAGAACGTCGATATCATTTTCGGCAAAGACACTGCGAAGACCTTGGCCATGGTCGATGCGGGCGCGACGCGAGCACAAATTCTCGCAAAAACGGGAGCCGTGCTCGGCGCGGCCGGCGCCAATCTCACCGTGAACGAGGGTGAAATTTCCGTCCTCATGGGGCTTTCGGGTTCGGGAAAATCCACGCTGCTGCGCGCCGTCAACGGCCTCAACAAGGTGTCGCGCGGCGCCGTCCTCGTGAAGGATGGCGACCGGATGGTGGATATCGCTTCGTGCGATGCGACGACGCTCCGCCACATGCGCCAAAAACAGGTCGCGATGGTCTTTCAGCAGTTCGCGCTGCTGCCTTGGCGAACGGTCCGGGAAAATGTTGGGCTTGGACTCGAGCTTGCCGGCGTTCCGCACGCGGAACTCAAGGAGCGCGTCGACCGGCAGCTCAATCTCGTCGGTCTCGACAGCTGGGCCGAGAAATATGTGCATGAGCTTTCAGGCGGCATGCAGCAACGCGTCGGGCTTGCGCGCGCATTCGCGACGGACGCTCCGATCCTGCTGATGGACGAGCCGTTCTCGGCGCTCGATCCGCTGATCCGCACGAAGCTGCAGGACGAGCTTTTGCAACTGCAGAAGTCGATCAAGAAAACAATCATCTTCGTCAGTCATGACCTCGAAGAAGCCCTGAAGATCGGCAATCGCATCACCATTATGGAAGGCGGGCGGATCGTACAATCGGGCGCGCCGGAAGAGATCGTGCTGCAGCCTGCGGACGATTACGTCCGCGATTTCATCGCCAATGTTAATCCGCTGTCGGTGCTCACCGCGTGGAACGTCATGCGCGACATGCGCGACCTCGAGCGTACGGCCGATGACTGGATCTGGCTCGACCGACGAAAGACGACGCGATTCAAAATCGATGCCGGGGGCAAAGTGCAGGCAGCCGAATGCAATGGCCGCCAGGCCGCCTGGGTGACCTGCGGCGAATGCGAAAAGCACGTCGGCGAAGATTCTTCACCCGTCTATTGGGCGAGGCCCGGCACGAGTCTCAAGACCGTCATTCTCGCCATGCACAAGTCGGGCACGGCACCCGTAGCGCTCTTCGACGACGATGATCGCTTCGTCGGCGCCATCGGCATTCGCGACGTGCTGCAAGCCATCTTGCGACGCAAGGATTGAGCGCTGCGTCGCGCCCCTCCGTCCGCTATTTTTCGATGGTGACGTTTTCGAGCGGCTTCGAGCAGCAAATCAAGATCATTCCGGCGTCGATCTCGCGCTGGCGGATTCCACCGCCGTGCTTCATCTCTACCCGACCTGAAAGCTTCTTGCTCTTGCAGGTGCCGCAGACGCCCTTACTGCACGAAAACGGCAGGCGCATTCCGGCAGCCCGCGCCGCATCGAGGATGAACTGATCGGGACGGCATTCGATCGTGCGGCCCGAGCGGGTGAACTCGATCTTGAACGTGCCGGCAGGCGCAACTGCGCCGGAGACTGCGGCATCCGCTTCCGGCAAGGGCACGCCCTGCCGCTCGAACGAGAAGCTCTCTTCGTGATAGTGCGCCATGTCGAAAGCGGCGTCTCGCAGCATCGCCCGGACATTTGCCATATAGACTTCCGGCCCGCAGCAGAAAATTTCGCGCGCCGCGAGATCCGGAACGATCGACTTCAGGAGCGGCAACGAGAGGTAACCCGTCGGCGCGCTCCAGTCGCGGGCTTCGGCAATTTTTTCGCACACGAACGCCGTTCTGAAATTGCTCGTTCCATGCGCCATCATCGCCAACTCGTGCCGAAAGATGATATCGCGCGGCGTGCGGGCGCTATGCACGAAGACGACGTCATGATCGTCGCCGAGCTCGTAAAGCGTCCGCGCCATGGACATCAACGGCGTCACGCCCGAGCCACCCGATAGAAACAGATATTTCGGGCCCGGGTGCAGCGTGCAGCTGAATTCGCCGGAAGGCCCGAGCGCTTTTATCTTGGCGCCGGGTCTCATGTTGTCGTGCAGCCAATTCGAAACCTTGCCGCCGGGCTGCCGCTTCACCGTGATCGATAGCGTGTCGGGGCGCGTCGGCGGCGACGATATCGTGTAGCAGCGGTTGATCACCTCGCCGTCGATCGCAAGCTCGAGTGTGATGAACTGCCCCGGCCGGAAACGAAAGAGACGCGGCGTCTCAGTGCGGAAGAGAAAGCTCTTGACGTCGTGCGTCTCCTGCCGGACGTGCGCGCAAATCAGCGTATCGTCCTCGTCGGCGTTCCATTTGCCGGGCGTCGTGTCCCAAAGCTCCGGCCCCAGGCGGCCCGGCCGATCTGCGTTACTCATGACGGATCAGGCGCTCGCCGCAAATGGGCTGACGGTTGCCGTTTCATGTCCCGTTTCCGCGCGCAGCCGCTTGAAGTACCAGGACATGAATTTCTCGACCAGCTCCTCGGTGTATGGCGAATAGGGTCCCGGCAGATAGGCGGAACTCTGAGAACCAATCTGCGTGCGCTCGACGAGCGAGCCATCCTGCTTGTTCGTCGCGTGCCAGACTTCGCTCAGCTCCTTCGGATCGTAATCGCGCCCTTCCACAGCGTCCTTGTGAACGAGCCACTTCGTTCTGAGCAGTGTGCGCTCTGGATCGATCGGCAGCACGCTGAATGTCACGATGTGATCGCTCATGAAATGATGCCAGGAATTCGGTTGCGTCCAGAACGAGAGTCCACCGAGGTTCCGCTGCGTGAGATCACCCAGCAGCTTCTGGCAGGCGACCTTGCTGTTCATCGTCTGGGATTCACCGGCCTTATCGAGCGGCAGCCTCTGGGTGCGATAGGCCGTCACGCGGCTGTCGAGACACTCGCGTTCGACGGAGGGAAGTCCGCAGGACTCCCATCGCGTGGTCTCGCGAACGATCAGATCCCTGAATGCCTGAACCTCCTCGGCGTTTTCCGGCGACGGCTGATAGCCAAAGCCGTATTCGTAGAGCGAGACGGTCAGCGCGGGGTGGTTGGCCTTGCAATGGTAGCACTCACGATTGTTCTCCATCGTGAACTTCCAATTGCCGTTCTCGATCAGATCCTCCTCGTAGGCGATCTTACAGTTGCTGATCTGATGCGGAATAATGTAGGGCTCCATCTCCTGACGCATCTGTTCGAAATCGGCAGGCGGTTCGTTGGCGAGGCAGATGAAGATCAGTCCCGCAACATTTCCCACGTGCACCGTCTTCAGGCCGAACTGGCTGCGATCGAAATCATCACCCATATGCTCGGTATGGATGAGATTGCCGCTCAGATCGTATGTCCACTGATGGTATGGGCAAACGACGTTGCCGACGCTGCCTTTGTCACCGTCGCAAAGGCGCGCGCCACGATGGCGGCATACGTTGTGAAAGGCGCGAACCGTCATGTCGTCGTCACGCACGACGACGACCGACGCGCGGGCGAGCGGCACCGTGAAATAATCGCCGGGCTCCGGAATGTCAGGCTCGACGCCGACAAAGATCCAGTGGCGTCCGAAGATGACGTCCATATCGAGGTCGAAGATCTCTTTGTTCCGGTAAAACGGCGCCTCGAGGCTATAGCCGGGACGGCGGCGTCCGATCATCGCCCGCAGTTCATTAGATATTTGCATGTGATTCTCCCTTCGCACGGGCATGCTAGAAATCGACGAGCCGATGTTCTCTCAGATAGTTCAGCATCACTTGTGCTTTATCGACGGTTGTCCCCTCAAAAGCGACAACGCCGCCTTTCGTCTCCGAAACGATGGCGGATTGCATCCGCGCGTGGGCTGATTTTCCGTCCTGCGCCTTGAGCTTCGCTGGGCGGCGTGGCGCAGTCTCGACCGTCCATTCCGGCGGCAGCAGGGGCGCGGCCATTCCCTGATCTGGAGCAACTTCGATACGGCCCGACACACGCCGGGCATATGCATATTTGAGTTCAACCGGCGCACGCGGATGAACGGAAACGACGAGCGGCAACGGACAGGCGATGCGGCGCCGCTGACCCTTCGGCAGGAACTGACGGATTTCGGCGTTCCAACGCGCGTCGGCGTTTCTTTCAACGTTCACATCGAGGGCGTTGGCGATAACCGGACGCTTGAGCGCTTCTGCGAGCGCGTATGGCAACAGCCCGCTGCCTCGACCGAATTCGGCATTGCCGCCGGCGAGGATGATATCGACATTCCGCAAATAATCGGCGAGTGCTGGTACAGCGTCGGTGCCTGGATCGACAGGAAGAACCTCGATCGTTCCAGCGCCGAGCGCCAGATAATCCTGAAGCGACTGCTCTTCCGCCGTGCCAGCGTGAACAACGCGAAGGGCGTCGCCGGCAATCCGGCGGCCCAACGCCATCGCAACGGCGTCAGCGCGACAGAAACGCGGCGTGCCGCTTACAGGATGGCGT
The DNA here is from genome assembly GCA_023390485.1 of Pseudomonadota bacterium. GTDB lineage: Bacteria > Pseudomonadota > Alphaproteobacteria > Rhizobiales > Hyphomicrobiaceae > Hyphomicrobium_B. The sequence goes on along the minus strand of JAEWCT010000412.1, from coordinate 221 downwards.
CCTGCCGAAACCAGAGCTGCGACTTTGAACGTGCTTCTCATCGTTCGACCTCAGCGGCTTCGCCTTGATTGCGCGCCTGCTCGACGCGCGTGATCAGCGCCTGCATGAGTTCCTCGGCATCGCCGATGACGGTCAGATCCGCTCGCTTGACGATCGGTGCACCGGCATCGCGATTGATGGCGATGACGTGACGGCAGCTCTTGATGCCTTGCAGATGCTGA
>JAEWCT010000361.1 GCA_023390485.1 Pseudomonadota bacterium | reverse complement strand
CCATGGCGAGACGGTTCACCCTCGAAGGCGCCAAGGTAGTTCTTCTCGAGCGGGGAACAGATCTGCTTTCGGGCGCGAGCAAAGCGAATAGCGCCATCCTGCACACGGGTTTCGATGCGCCGGCAGGCAGCGTCGAATTGAGTTGCATGCAGGCTGGATACTCCGAGTATCGGGCGATCCGCGAACGCTTCAATCTTCCTCTCTTAGAAACAGGCGCAATGGTCGTCGCCTGGTCAGAATCGGAGAGAGCCGCCCTCGAAGGTATTGAGGCTCAAGCCCGGGCGAACGGCGTCGGCGACGTCCGGCGACTGACGGCAGAGGAAATCCGCCGTCGCGAACCTGAGCTCTCGCTGCGCGCACTCGAAGCTCTCCTGGTGCCGGGCGAACACGTCATCGATCCCTGGTCACCATTTCTCGCTTATCTGCTCCAAGCCAAGATCCATGGCGCGGAGATTGCGTTCGCGACAGAAGTTCTATCCGGCGCCTTCGACGGCGAGGTCTGGACACTGCGGACCAGCATGTGCGAGCGGCGGGCGCGAACCGTTATCAACTGCGCCGGCCTCTATGGCGACCGGCTTGACGCGCGCCTACTCGGCGCGCCGTCGTTTCAGATCAAGCCCCGCAAAGGCCAGTTCGTCGTCTTCGACAAAGCGGCGGCAAAGCTGCTGAGGACGATTATCCTGCCGGTGCCTTCCGAACGCACAAAGGGTGTCGTTCTAACCCGTACCGCGTTCGGAAACGTCCTCGTCGGGCCGACGGCGGAGGAGCAGGAAGATCGCGAACGTGCGACCGTCGAAGAAAACGCGCTACGCGCCTTGATCGCACGCGCTGTGGAAATGATGCCGGCGCTGGCCGATGTCGAAGTTACTGCCGTTTATGCCGGGCTTAGACCCGCGACCGAAGAGAAGGGCTATCGCATCTCTACCCATCCAGACCGCAACTGGATCACAGTTGGAGGTATCCGCTCGACGGGCATGACCGCATCACTCGGCATCGCCCGTCACGTCTACAACCTCTATGAAGAAATGAGCCATCGTCATTCGCCGGTAACAGAGCCGGCAACTCTGCGCGTGCCGAATCTGGCGGAAGACCGCCCGCGGGATTGGCAGTCGTCCGGCTACGGCGAGATCGTCTGTCATTGCGAGATGGTGACTCTGCGTGAAATCGAGCAGGCCCTGACGGGCCCGTTGCCAGCCGGTGATCTTGGTGGCCTCAAACGTCGCACGCGGTGCGGCATGGGTCGGTGCCAGGGCTTTTATTGTAACGCGCGACTTGCCGAACTGACAAAGGATCATTTCGCATCACCACTGGCGATCGGGGACGCAGCGTGATGTCGGCGCCCTTCGACGTCGCCAATGCCGAGGTGCTCGTCATTGGCGCGGGTCCAGCGGGTCTCGCTGCAGCGACACGGCTAAAGAGCCTTGGCGTCCGAAATGTCATTGTCGTCGACCGCGAGCAACAGGCCGGCGGTATCCCTCGGCACTGCGGACACCCCCCCTTCGGCATGCGTGAATTCGGACGCGTATTGACAGGCCCCGTTTACGCGCGGCGCCTCTCAGAGCGCGCGCAACGTGCCGGTGTTGAACTATTGCTCGGATGCTCGGTCGTTGGGATTGATCATGCCGGCGGGATTGTCGTCACCTGTACCAGCAGTCGAGGACCGGCTGAGATCCGTGCCGAGCGCGTTATTCTCGCGACGGGCGTCCGGGAAATGTCACGGGCGGCGCGGCTGATTTCAGGCGATCGGCCGCTCGGCGTTCTCAATACCGGCGCTCTTCAGTCCTACGCTTATCTGCAGCACATGGCGCCGTTTCGCCGGCCCATCATCGTCGGCACGGAGTTGGTGGCGCTGTCCAGCTTATTGACGTGCCGCAAGATCGGCGCAGCGCCCGTCGCCATGATTGAAGATCGCGACAGACCGACGGTGCGGCGGATTTCCATGCTGCTGCCCCACCTGCTCGGTGTGCCGGTGCGATACGGAACACACGTCGCAGACATCAAAGGCAAACAGCGCGTCGAGGCGGTTACGCTGCGTCGCGCCGATGGCACCTTAGAAGAAATGGAATGCGACGGCGTGCTCCTCACCGGCCGTTTTATGCCGGATGCGACGCTGGCCCGTGCAGCAGGACTAGAAATCGATCGCGGCACGGGTGGCCCGATGATTGATCAGTTCGGACGCACGAGCGAGCCTCTCATTTTCGCTGCCGGCAATGTTCTGCATCCCGTGGAAACTGCGGGATGGTCGTGGCGCGAGGGTCGGCGGATCGCTGAGTTCGTTGCGGCCGATCTCGCGGGACAACTGCCCGCGGTAACGCGTACCGTCAAGCTGACACCGGGAGAGGGTGTTCGCTATGTCGTGCCGCAACGCCTTGTTCCGGAAAAGGGCGGTCTCGCATATCTGCAATTGCGCGTGGCAGATGACGTCTCCGGTGCGCTAACCGCGCGTTGTCGAGGGCAGCTCATCATGACGCAACCGTTGACGTCCGCACCGGAGCGGCGAATCCTATCGCCCATTTCTGCATTTGATCGGGCCGATGGCGAGGTCGTCTTCAGCTTCGACGACAATCAGTCAGCGACATCCCGGAGCGATGCAACATGCGTATAGCAGCGATCGACCAGGGGACAACTTCGACTCGGGTTCTGGTCGCCAATACGGACGGCAATATCGAGATTGCCTGCGCCGTCACACATCAGCAAATCCACCCACACCCTGGATGGGTTGAGCACGATCCGGAAGAGCTGCTGGCGAACATTCGCCGTTGCCTCAAGGCCGCGGGGCAGGTCGATGCAATCGGCCTCGACAATCAGGGCGAGAGTTGCCTCGCCTGGGATGCACGAACGGGTACGGCACTCTCCCCCGTCATCGTATGGCAGGATAATCGCACTGCCGATGCCGTCGCGCGCATGAAAGACAGCGGCGCCGAAACTCTGACATTGGCGCGCGCGGGTTTGCCGCTTGATGCATACTTCTCCGCATCCAAGCTCGCTTGGATCATCAACAATATCCCGGCGGCGAAAACAGCGCTCGAAGCCGGTCATCTGCGTCTCGGGACGACAGATGCTTTCTTTCTTGATCGTCTCGCCGGCCACTTTGCAACCGACGTCACGACGGCCTCTCGGACATCGCTGATGAACCTTGAGACTGGCCAGTGGGATGCCGAACTCTGCGAGCTCTTCGGCGTCCCTATTGCGTGCCTTCCGGAAATTCGACCGACGGTCTGCAACTACGGCAGTATCGACGGCGTCCCAGTGACGGCCGCCGTGGTCGATCAGCAGGCTGCTCTTTTCGGCCATGGCTGCCGGAAGCCAGGTGACGCCAAAATCACGTTTGGGACCGGCGCCTTCGCTTTGGCCGTGACGGGTGAAGAGATCACGCGCGCGCCTGAAAAAGGTTTGCTTCCAACAGTCGCCTGGTCGATCGGCGGCCGCATGACTTATGCGGTGGACGGCGGCGTCTATGACGCGGGTTCAGCGATCGAATGGGCGCGTCGCATCGGACTCGTTTCGGATCTCACCGCAGACCTCGATTGGTTCGACACGCCGGCAGCGATTGAGCGAGGGATCGTATTCGTGCCCGCGCTATCGGGTCTCGCATGTCCTCATTGGGACCGGACCGCCGCATCCCTTTTTCTTGGCATGTCGGCGGCGACGACGAAGGTCGATCTTCGCCAGGCTATGCTCGAGGGAATCGCGCTGAGCGCCGCCGACGTCGTCGGGGCGATGAATGCGCATGTTCCGATCGGCCGCTCAATCGGTATCGACGGCGGCCTCGCCCGCAGCAAATACTTTGCGCAATTCCTGGCGGACATGATCGGGCGCGACGTTCTCGCAACGGACTTCGACGAGCGCACGGTGTTCGGCACGGCGTCTCTCGCGGCGCTAGGGGCCGGCGTTGTGTTGCCAGAGCCTAAGACGACGTCCATCACTTTCTCCCCGCGCGTCAGTGACAGTACCGCGATACGCCAACGCTTTAGTGAAGCCGTATCGCGCAGCAGAGGCTGGCGGGATTTGGGCTAGCTGTTGACGTCGACATCTATGCAGCCGAAGTGGTTTTCCGCCCATCGAATGGAAAGGCAAGGACG
>JAEWCT010000352.1 GCA_023390485.1 Pseudomonadota bacterium | reverse complement strand
CACGACGATGGGCCCGCTGATTTCGGAAGACCAGCTCGCACGGGTCAACGGCTTCGTCGAACAATCGCGCAAGGGCGGCATCGAAGTCGTCATCGGCGGCAATCGCGGCAAAGGCGACCTCGCGTCCGGTTCGTTCTACGAGCCGACCGTGCTTTGCGGTGCGGACGACAGCGCCAGCGTCGTCAGGGAAGAAATCTTCGGACCGGTTCTCACGATCCAGAAATTCAATTCTCTCGACGATCTTGTGCCGCGGGCGAACAACAGCAACTTTGGGCTCGCGGCAGGCATTTGGACGCGCGACATCTCGAAGGCTCACGCCGCCGCAGCAGCGATCCAGGCGGGCACCATCTGGATCAACACCTATAACCAGTTCGATGCTGCGGTCGGATGGGGCGGCTTCAAGCAGTCGGGCTACGGCAAGGACAACGGCCGCGAGGGGCTCGACAAGTATCTTCAGACGAAGACCGTTTGGGTCAATTACGGCTCATGACACTGCCAAATTTCCATGAACGGCCCGCTAGAAGGCCGTCCTTAAAGTGGGTCGCGGCCGGTGATCCTGGCGCACCGAAGAAGCCAAGGGAGTGCAAATGAAAAAGTACATCATTGAGCGGAACATACCCGGCGTCGGCGAGTCCAGCGCCGATCAACTCAAAGGCGCCGCCGCGACGTCCAACGCGGCCTTGGCACAATTATCGCCCGACGTGCAGTGGCTTCACTCCTACATTGCCGGCGACAGCACATTCTGCGTCTATCTTGCGAAAGACGAAGCAGCGATCCGCAAGCACGCGGAACTGAGCGGCTTCCCGGCGAACCGCATCATCGAGGTCAAAACGGTCATCGATCCTTCGGCAGCGGGCTAAAACGAACTCCATTGAATGGGCACTATCGGGGCGCTCGGATGAAAGCCCGGCGCCCCTTTTTGCTGTCCGCCTCCGAATAGAACTGCTCACCGGGATTGCGTCTTTGGGGTCACGGGCGGGCCACCTCGGAAAAAAGGTACGGAACAAACTTCGGCCGTTCAGCGTCGTTGCCTGCGGGTTGATAGAGAGCGGGCGCGAAGATGCCGTTTCCACGTGGAGTCATAGACAGCGAACATCTCAACATCATGCAGCAGGCGATGGACCTTGCGTGCAGCGAGCTCGCCATCCCGGAAACCGATACTGTCAGCCGCGAGCGGGTCGCTTTTCTGGTCACGGGCTTCATGCGGGCCGGGGAACATGATCCCAGAAAGCTGACGATCTACGTGGTCGATCAGTTCAAACTGCCGATCTGAGACCCCTAACCTAAGTCTGCCAGTTCTCGCGGTCATCCCCTTATTCCGCTGCGGCGGCCTTGGAGGTGGGTTCCAATTCCGCGCCGGAGGTTTGCGGCTTCGGCGCCGCTCCGGAAATTCGAAGCAGGCGGCCAAGGCGGATGAGCGCTTCCGGCAGAACGCCAAGATTGAGAAGCGTCGCCGTCGTCAGTCCGCCGAGCACCGTGATCGCCATCGGGGCTTCGATTTCGTGTCCGGGGCGGCCCAGGCCCAGCGCCAGCGGCACAAGTCCAAGGGCGGCCATCAGCGCGGTCATGAATACCGGCGCAAGGCGCTCGGACGCGGCGAGCCTGATGGTCTCCGGACTCCATCCCTTGCCTTCCTCGTCTGCCACGTGCTCGACGTGCGCCAGCATCATGACCGAGTTGCGCGCGCCGATACCGAAAACGGTGATGAGGCCGACGAGACTTCCGAGCGTCATGCCGATGCCGCTGACCACGATCGCCGCTATGCTGCCGATGAGGCAGAACGGCAAATTGATCAGCACCAACACCGCCAGACCGCGCCGACGGAACGCCATCGTCAGCGCGGCGACGATGAGCGCGGTGCTCATGGCGGTCAGGCCGGCGAGCCGGATCTGTCCCTCGCGTTCCGCCTCGGCCTGTCCCGCGAACGAGACATACACATCCTTGGGCAAGGTCAGCGCTCCGACGCGTTCTAGTGCTTCGTTCACGATCTGGCGCAGCGAATAGCCCTTCGCGCCGTTGAAGGTGACTGAAACGCGACGCTGGGCGCCGTCGTGCTGAATGTTCGATCGGCCTTCGGTGAGCGTAATCGCGGCAACGTTCTTCAGAAGCGTCCTTGTCGTGGCGTTGCCGATCATCAGCTTGTCGAGCGCGCTGATGCGGTTGCGATCGTCGGGGGAAAGAATGACGACGACATCGACGGTGCGCGCGCCGTCGTAGGTCTGGCCCACGGTGGTTCCGGCAAATGCCGTCTGGATCGCATCAAGCGCGTCGCGCGTAGAAAGACCGTAATTTCCGAGCGCGACGGGGTCGAGTTTTACCGACAGTGTCGGCACCGTGGCGCTACGCGGCATTCTGAGATCGGTGACGCCAGGAATGTCCGCGACGGCTTTTTGAATGTCTTCGGCGGCGTTTTCGAGCGAGGCAAGGTCGGTTCCTAGGGTGCTGATAACGACTTGCGCCGTCTCGCCGCTCAAGCTTTCGCTGATGCGATCGCCGAGGAACGTCAACGTTGCGCTTCTCACTTCCGGAAAGCCCTTCAGCGTGTCGCGAATGATGCTTTGGGCCTCTTCCTCACTTTCGTCGTGCACCGGCTTCAATTCGATATGGAACTCGCTTCGATCGACGCTCCATGTGTCCTCGCCGGCTTCGGCGCGGCCGATCTGGTGTCCAACTGTATCGACGAATGGGAGCTTCAGCAGGGCTTGCGTCACGCGCTCACCGATCGCCACGACGTCATCCGTCGATGTGCCGGGAGATGCCATCGCCATTTGCAGAACGAAATGCCCTTCGCGGAACTGCGGGATGAGCTCGCTGTGGAGAAAGGGCACAGCCGCGGCGGAAGCCAATGCGGCGAGCGCCAAAAGCAGAACTGTTGCGCCCCATGCTCGATGCACAAGCGCCAAGACCCTCCGCTGGGCGGATTTGAGGCCCCTCATCAACGGCGATTCTTTCGTGTCCTCGCTATTGGTCAGCAGCAGCGCACACAGTGCGGGTGTAACCGTCAGCGCCACGAGCATCGACGCGAGCACCGCGAGGATAAACGTCAATGCCATCGGCCCGATGAAGCGGCCTTGCACACCACCCGCGAACAGCACCGGGAAGAAGGCGAAGATCACCGCGAGCGTGCCGTAAAGCATCGAGCCGCGGATTTCGATCGATGCGTCTTCGATGACGTTCATGCGGTTGGCATCGGACCCGGCGAGGCGCAACCGTCTTGCGATATTCTCGATGTCGATAATCGCATCATCGACGAGAACGCCGAGCGCCAGCGCGAAGCCGCCGAGCGTCATCGTGTTCAGTGATTGACCGAATTCGCTCAACACAGCGACGGCCGCAAGAAGCGACAGCGGTATCGCGAGGAACGAGATGAGCGACGCGCGCACGCTTCGGAGGAAGGCATAGAGGACGAACAGTATCAATGCCGATCCAAGCGCCAGGGCGGTCTCGAGATTTTTCAGTGCGCGCACTACGAACGATGCCGGACGATGGAGTGCGGGATATACTGTAATGCCCCGGCGTTCGAGTGCAGGCCTAAACTCATCAAGCGCGGCTTCCGCCGCTTTTGTGGCATCGAGCGTATTGGCGCCGAACTGTCCGGAGACCGTGATCAAAACTCCGGGCTGGCCCATGATCGTGGCGTCGCCGATCTTCGCTGCGGGTCCGATCGTCACGGTCGCCACATCGGCAAGACGAACTGGGCGATTGTTCTGCATCGTGACGACGGCTTGCGCTATCGCCCGCGGGTCCGGCGCGGGCGGCGGCGTTTCGATCGTGATCCGTTGCGCCGATGTCTCGACGATGCCGCCACCGCGAAGCGCAATGGAAGCGCTCGCCGCGTCCATCACTTCGGTTACCGTCAGCCCGAGCGCCGCGATCCTTTCGAGATCGGGCTGAATTTGAACCTGCCTGATCGCGCCGCCGTACACGGTGACGCGCGCGATGCCGGGCACGGCGAGCAACCGGGGCTTGATGGTCCATTCGGCGATGTCGCGCAGCGTATAGGGATCAACCTGATCGGAGATCATGCCGAGCTTCAGCACGTCCATCGTGCTCGACGTCAGAGGCGTCAGCTTCGGCGGTCCCACGCCTGCGGGCAATTTGCCATTGAGCGTCGTCAGGCGTTCGGCGATGCCTTGCCGCGCCGCGTTGGCATCGGCACCTTGATTGAACGTTACGAGCACGACGGAGAGGCCGTAAACGGACTCCGAGCGGACGGTATCGATGCCGGGGCCGCCGATGACTGCCGCCTCGATGGGGCGCGTGATGATCTGCTCGACCTGCTCAGGTGCGAGGCCGGGCGTTTCGGTTTGGATCGTCACTTGCGGCGGGACGAACTCGGGAAAGACATCGAGCGGCGCTCGCATCGCCAGAAAAATTCCGGCGATGAACCAGACGACCGAGAGCAGCGCGACGAAGCCTCGATAGCGGATCGACCAGCGTATGAGTGCGTTCATGCCGGTTTAGTCCGGGTCGCCAGTTGGAGCCGTGTGGCCTTGAGCGACCGCAGGCGACGCGGACTTTGCCGTTCCGGCCGGTGCCGCTGCAGGCGGCGGAGCTTGCGGTTTGGCATCGTCGTCATCATCGAATCCACCTGGCGTCGCTTCCCGCGCGAGCAGAACGGACGCGCCTTTCACGACGACGCGCGTGCCCGGGTCGAAGCCACTCTTCACGAAAAATCCGTCGTCGACCGGCGCCTCCAAAGATACGAGCTTGCGCTCATACTTCTTTGGTCCGGTTTCCACGTAGCACCATGATTTGCCTCCGAAGACGACGAGCGCGGCGCTCGGAATGACGGTGCCGCTCAGCCTTTCCGGACTATCGGCAACAACGCGTGCGCGATCGCCGGCGCGCAGTCCGGGGCCGGCATTGATCAAGCCGAAATAGGAGACGCCGGGCATCGCGAGATTTCCGGAGGGCGCGGCCCATAGCACATCGACCTTCGTTTCCCGACCGCCGCGAAGAGGCACGACACGGACATTCTCGGGCGCGTCCGCCGTCATATCGGGGAAATCGAGGCGGAGCACCGCGCGTTTTCCATCAGCGACATCGGTCATCAATGTCTGCCGGGCCTCGACATTCACGAACGGCGCCTTATCGCCCCACGATTGCTGAAGGCGCGTCAGAAGCAGCTTCAACTGCGACGCGTCCATGGCCTCCTGGCGCGCCGCGTTTTCGAGCGTCTGTCTCGACAGCATGGTGGAGGCCTTGAAGCGCTCAAGCTGTCCATGGCTGAAATTCACCGCGACGGTCGCGGAGCGGATATCAGCATCGAGTTGTAGCAGCGCATCTGGATTGAGGACGGTCGCAATGCCCTGGAGCTTTACAGGCTCGTTCGAGGCGACGAGCGTAAGGGTGTGGACGGGTGGGGGAACAACGTCCTGAATGTTGTTTCGCTCTTCAGCCTCTTCGGAATGCGGCGCGTTGCAACCCGTCAGAATGATCGCGCCGAAAACAAGCGCTGAGGCTCTGATAATCGGGGCAAACTTCAAACTGGCCTCCATCCCTGCCGGGGAATTTTATCCCTGTTTTTCGGGAATATCCGGCGATTTTCTTGGGAGAATGCTCCAAAGAGTCAGCTGCGCCTAGAGAATTTTGCAGACGAGCGATTTGGACGGAGACGACGGCGCCGGACCCTGCCGAGGCCAAAAGTTGCAGGTCAATCTCGATGACGATTTCGGATCACAATCTACGCAGCGCCACAAAAACATTCGCAGCGAATTGGCCATGCTGCGGAGCATCATTTTAATCGAAATTCCGATGCTCCCGTAGTTTTGCAGAAACCAACCTTTGCGACGATGATATCTATCCGGCGTCAGTAAAATCACTTACCTATATTGAACGCCTTTATTCAATTTCCTGATAACACTGTGGGCTCTACTAATGGTTGACGAATCCTTACTGCGATCGTCGGCACGCCGATGCTTGATACCTGCATGTATTCTTCTTCCGGCGCTGTCGCTCACGGCCTGCGGCGAGAAGAATACTTTCGTTCCCCCTCCGCCGCCCAGGATCGAGGTGGCGATGCCCTTGAAGGAGGCGGTGACTCGCTATCTGGAAAGCACCGGCAGCACGGCGGCGGTCAACAGCACGACGCTCGTCGCGCGTGTCCAAGGCTTCATCGAAGCGATCAAGTATCAGGACGGCGACTCCGTAAAGGCGGGCCAGGTTTTATTCGTTATCGAGCAAAAGCCCTACCAGCTTGCGCTCGAGCAGGCCGAAGCGGGGCTGTCGAGTGCGGCGGCATCGGCAGCGCAGGCGATGGCCGACTACAAGCGGCAAGTCGATCTCGCGGGCAAGAATATCGCCAGCCAGGCAGCGCTCGATCAGGCGACTGCGGCCAAGGAGGCAGCGGTCGCGAAGCAGAAGCAGGCTGAGGTCGATATCAATCAAGCGAAGCTCAACCTCAGCTACACGGAAGTCAAAGCGCCGTTCGACGGCATCGTGACATCGCGCGAGGTCTCGTTGGGGCAACTCGTCGGCGCCGGCAGCCCGACGACACTCGCGACCATCGTCCAGCTCGAACCCATTTACGTCAATTTTTCCGTCAGTGAAGTCGACGTGCAGCAGATCCGCTCCGAAATGAGGGCGCGGGGTATCACCCACGAGGAACTCAAGAAGATCCCGGTTGAAGTCGGCCTGCAAAGCGAGACGGGATTTCCGCATCAGGGCACGCTCGATTACGTTGCGCCAAGCATTACCGCGGCGACAGGCACGCTCGCCGTCCGTGGGGTGCTTCCCAACACCGACCGCGCGCTGCTTCCCGGCTATTTCGTGCGCGTGCGCATTCCACGATCGGTGCAGCCCAACTCGCTGCTCGTTCCGGACCGCATCGTCGGCAGCGACCAGAGCGGCCGCTATGTGCTGATCGCGAACAAGGACGACACGGTCGAGCAGCGCAAAGTCGTGCTCGGCCAGCGGGTGGGCGATCTGCGCGTCGTCGAGACGGGACTTTCGCCCGACGATCGCGTCGTCATATCCGGATTGATGACGACGGTGCCGGGCCAAAAAATCGAGCCGGTATTAGAGACCATCGCGAAACCCGAGAGCCTGGAGAAGCCTGAAGTCCGGCCCAAAGCCGAAGGCCCCTCCAAATCGGAAGCTTCGCCATGATCTCGAAATTTTTCATCGAGCGGCCGGTTCTTGCGAACGTCATCGCGCTTTTGATGGTGGTCATCGGCGCCGTTAGCCTGTTGCGGCTGCCCGTTTCGCAGTATCCGGACGTCGTGCCGCCGACCGTTCAGGTGACGACGCGCTATCCTGGTGCAAGCGCGCGCACCGTGATCGATACCGTCGCTTTGCCGATCGAGCAGCAGGTAAACGGCGTCGAGCGCATGCTTTACATGCAGTCTTATGCCGCTTCCGACGGAAGCTACTCGCTGACCGTTACGTTCGAGATCGGCACTGATCTCAACTCGGCGCAAGTGCTGGTGCAGAACCGCGTCTCGGCAGCCATGGCGTCGCTGCCGCAATCGGTTCAGGTGCAGGGCGTTGTCGTTCAGAAGAAGTCCACGGCCATCCTGCAGATCGTTACGCTGACGTCGCCCGACAGCCGCTTCGACAGCCTCTATCTCAGCAATTACGGCACGATCCGACTGAAGGATGAAATCGCGCGCTTGCCGGGCGTCGGCAACGTCGTTGTTTTCGGTGCCGGGCAATATTCGATGCGGATCTGGCTCGATCCGGAAAAAATGCAGGCGCGCGGGCTCAACACCCAGGACGTGATCCAGGCCCTTCAGCAACAGAGCCAGGCGGTGACGGCAGGGCAGATCGGGGCGCCGCCCGTCGCTGGCGCGCAAACATTCCAATACACGCTTGACGTCGTCGGACGCTTCGAAGATGCGGAGCAGTTTGCAAACGTCGTCGTCAAAACAGGCAAAGCCGGGGATTTGACGCGGTTGCGCGACGTCGGCCGGGTGGAACTTGGTGCGCAGACCTACGCGCAGATTTTCAATCTCAACGGCAAGCAAGCCGCGGGACTTGCGATTTTTCTCACGCCCGGCGCCAACGCGCTCGAAGTCGCGACCGAAGTCTCGAAGAAGATGCAGGCGCTGGCGAAGGAATTTCCGGAAGGGATGACGTACTCCATTCCGTTCGACACAACGACGTTCGTGCAGCAGGCGATATCGGAAGTCTACAAGACCCTGATCGAAGCCGCCGTCCTCGTGTTGATCGTCATCCTCGTCTTCCTGCAGGATTGGCGGGCGATGCTGGTTCCGGCGACGACCGTGCCGGTGACGATCATCGGCGCGTTCGCCGCCATGGCGGCTTTGGGATTTTCGGTCAACCTTTCCACGTTGTTCGCAATCGTGCTCGCGATCGGCATCGTGGTGGACGA